>NZ_LVCU01000237.1:0-1096 GCF_001647185.1 Rhodococcus sp. EPR-147 | reverse complement strand
TGGTCGCCGACTCGGACCGTGCGCCGTTGACGGGCGTCGCGCTGGTCGGGGGCGGACCCGGCGATCCGGACCTCATCACCGTCCGCGGGCGCAGGCTGCTCGCCTATGCCGATGTCGTGGTGGCCGATCGGCTCGCGCCGCCCGAGCTGCTGGCCGAACTGGGCCCGCACGTGGAGGTCATCGATGCCTCGAAGATTCCGTACGGCCGCGCGATGGCGCAGGAGGCGATCAACCAGGCGCTGATCGACGGGGCGAAGGCAGGCAAGTTCGTCGTCCGACTCAAGGGCGGGGACCCCTACGTGTTCGGTAGGGGATACGAAGAACTCGAAGCGCTCGCTGCCGAGGGAATTCCGGTCACCGTGGTGCCCGGCATCACCAGCGCCATTTCGGTGCCCTCGTCCGCCGGGATCCCGGTGACGCATCGCGCCGTCACCCACGAGTTCGTCGTTGTCAGCGGCCATGTGGCACCCGACCATCCCGATTCGCTCGTCGACTGGGACGCGTTGGCCAAACTCAAGGGCACCATCGTGTTGCTGATGGCCGTCGAACGCATCGGGCTGTTCGCCGACGTTCTCATCGCCGGTGGTCGGCCGTCCGACACCCCGGTGATCGTCGTCCAGGAAGGCACCATGCGCACCCAGCGTGAAGTTCGCGCGTCTCTGAGCACCGTCGCCGATGCGGTTCGCGACGCGGAGATCAGGCCTCCGGCGATCGTGGTCATCGGAACCGTTGCCGGTTTCTCTGTACACGCCGGTAACGTGAACGCCCGTGCCTGAATCATCGATGTCCGATACCTCCAGTACCGAGGTCAAGTACCCGGTGACGACCCGAGCGTTCGGGTTGGCGATCATCGTCCTGAGCGGCCTGCAATTGATGGTGGTGCTCGACGGCACCGTGGCCAATCTGGCACTTGCTCCGTTGCAGGCGGATCTGGGCCTGTCCGATGCCGGACGCAACTGGGTGCTCACGTCGTATGCCCTCGCCTTCGGCGGGCTGATGCTCCTCGGCGGCAGACTCGGTGATGCCTTCGGTCGCAAGAAGATGTTCCTGGCCGGCGTCGTGCTGTTCACCATCGCGTCCCTGCTGTGCGGGCTCG
>NZ_LVCU01000236.1:0-4697 GCF_001647185.1 Rhodococcus sp. EPR-147 | reverse complement strand
GCGACCACCTTCGCGCCGGGCCCGGTACGAAACCAGGCCATCGCGATCTACGCGGCCATGACCGGTGTCGGCTCCATCGCAGGCCTGATCATCGGCGGTGCGCTGACCGAGGTGTCGTGGCGGTGGATCTTCCTGATCAACGTGCCGATCGGTGTCGTCATCGTGGTGCTCGCAGTCGTGTCGCTGCAGGAGACGGTGGGGGCGAAGCTACCGCTCGACGTGCCGGGAGCGATTCTGGCGACGCTGGGCTGCACCGGAGTGGTGCTCGCTCTGAGCGAGGGCACCGAACTCGGCTGGACCAATCCGATCGTCATCGTCTCGCTGATCGCCGGTCTGCTCTTCCTCGGGCTGTTCCTGCTGGTCGCGCGTCGTGCCGACAACCCATTGCTGCCGTTCTCGCTGTTCGGCAGCCGAGACCGGGTGGCGACGTTCGTGGCCATCTTCTTCGCCGGTGGCGTGATGTTCTGCCTCGCCGCCTACGTGGCACTGTTCGTCCAGGACATCCTGGGATACAGCCCGTTGCATGCGGGCCTGGCGTTCGTGCCGTTCGCCTTCGGACTCGGTGCCGCCGCATTCCTCGCCTCGCAGCTGGTGACGCGCATCGCCCCACGGTGGCTGATACTGAGCGGTGCCGTCATCATGGTCGGGTGGCTGATGGTGTCGGTCGCGACGATGAACGCCGACTCGTCGTACTTCCCCGGACTGTTCTTCCCCGTCATCGGCATCGGATTCGGCGTCGGCCTGACGGTCGTGCCACTCCCGCTGTGCGCCATCGCTGGAGTCAGCCCCGCCGAGATCGGCCCGTTGACCGCCATCGCCCTGGTTGCCCAGACCCTCGGCGGGCCGCTGGCGCTGGCCGTGATCGGTGCGCTGGTGACCTCTCGAACCTTGTCTCTCGGTGGCATCTCCGGACCGGCAACGTTGATGAACGACAGCCAACTCGACGCGTTGAGCTCGGGCTACATGTTCGCGCTCTTCTGCTGCGCAGTCTGCGCCGTGGTCGCGGGAATCGCTGCGGTGTTCATTCGCTTCACCCCGGAGCAGGTCGCGCAGGCACAGGCCGCTCAGGAAGACGCCCAGAAGGGCTGACGAGCAGGGCCGATCACACGCCCAGTACGGCCTTGGCGATGAGGAAGTAGACGATCAACCCCGTCGCGTCGCAGAAGGTGGAGATGAAGGGCGTCGAGAAGACCGCCGGGTCCACCCCGATCTTCTTGGCGATCAGCGGCATCGCACCGCCGACCGTGGCTGCGAGAGTGCAGATCGACAACAGCGTCGTACCGATGACGACCCCGAGGTGCCAGTCGTAGACGAGTCCGGCGATGACGAAGCCCAGGGTGCCGAGCATCGCACCCATCGTCGCGCCGACGCGAACCTCGCGAAACAGCACCGAGGCGATGTCCCGCGGTCGCACGTCACCCAGCGCAAGTGCCCGCGTGACAGTGGTCGCGGCCTGCGAGCCGGTGTTGCCGCCGGTCCCGGTCAGCAGCGGAATGAACAGCGCGAGAGTGACGACTGCGGCGAGCGCGTGCTCGAAGATCTCCAGAACCTGCACCGTGAGGATGGCCGACAGCGCCAACACCAGCAACCACACCACGCGCGAGCGAACGATGGACAGCACCGGCGTGGACAGATACGGCCGACGCAGCGGCTCCGAGCCACCCGCGCGAGCGGCGTCCTCGTCCTCGGCTTCCTCCAGGATTCGAGAGGACTGTTCGAGTGTGAGAATGCCGATCAGCCGTTGCTCGGAATCGACCACCACCACCGCAGGACTGCGGTGCTCGAAGCACAGCCGTGCAGCCTCCTCCGCCGACGAATCGGCCTCGACCACAGGATGATCCGAGTACAGATCCCCGACCGGAGTGCTCGGTGCCGCCGTCGCCAGATCGGCGAGGGTCACCACCCCCAGCAGAGTTCGGTGATCGTCGGTGATCGGCAACAGATACACCGACTCGGCGTCCGAGCCGGTCCGCCGCACGGCGACGAGTGCGTCGGCGGCGGTCGCTGTAGTCCGCAGTCGAACGAACTCCGGGCTCATCCGGCGGCCGACCGACCCGCGGTCGTATCCCAGCATGGGCGCGGTGAGTGCGCGCTCGTCGGGGGACAGGCCCACCAACAGTCGATGCGCGACATTGGAGGGGAGTTCGTCGAGCAATTCGACACGGTCGTCCGGGTCGAGATCCTCGAACAGCGCGATCACATCGTCGCTGCGCAGACTCTCGAACAACTCACCGCGAACGGTGGCGTCGAAGCGTTCGAAGACCGCCACGGCCTCGTCCTTGGGCAGAAGGCGAAACAACACCGCGCGTCGAGACGAGTCGACACGCTCGAGCATGCGCACCGCATCGGTCGTCGACAGCTCGCCCATCAGAGTGGACAGGGCGGCCATGTCACGGGCGGTCAGGAGTTCGGACGTTCGCGTCATGATGTCGTCGAGAGTTTCGGGCACAGAACCATTTTGCCTTGCGAACGGGCGGTCGACTCACATACCTCAGCGCGAGAGATCGGCCCGATCCGCCGCAGCCTGGCCCGAATCCCATCCCTCGGCGTCCAGGCGTGGGCCGCGCATCGGCTTCGCCGTCGGGAACAGTCGATCGAATTCGGCTTCGACGGCGACGGTCTGTGCGGCGAGTATCGGTAGTAGATCACCGGATTTGTGACTCGCCTCCTCGAGGGCGTTCGCATCGGCGTCGGTCAGACGGTCTCCGATACGGACGGCGTACGCGTACAGGAATGCCTTGCCGAACGCCGCCGATCCGGCCTTCTTGCGCTTCTTCGCCTGCGGTGAATGCCCGAGGGCGCGTGTGGCCTGAACGAGCAGAGAGGTGAACAGCAACTCGGTTTGCTCCACGTCCACCGGCGCTCCGACCAGAGTTGCGACGGCGAACTCCGGGTCCCAGATCGCCTTGACGCGGTTGGCGGTTCCGACGACGTGCAACAGCTGCGCCTTGGCCGGGGCATGCGGGCCGTCGACATGAACGCGTCGGCCGTGAATATCGATGTGGCCCTGCGAGAGCAACATGGTGTCGATGGAGTAGCGCGTCATCAACTCCTGCGCCTTGGCCGTGAGCGTCTCGGCCTCCTCCTCGAAGTCCGTGGCATCGGCCTTGGCCAGTAAGCCGCGAATCTTGCTCAGCATCTTGGTGTTCGGGGAGTCGGAGCCGGCGACACCCGTCACCGTGGGACGAGTGCGCGGCCACTGGGAAGGCTTGGGGCCGAGCTGAGGCCACCGGGGGAGTGTCTGCCATCGACCGAGCAGGGTGAGTACGTCGAGCCACTGATCGCTGGCCGCGATGTAATCGGTCTTACCGGACGATGTCAGGTACGCGGTCAGGAAATCGGGCGTGGCCTCGACCCGGGCCGCAACCTTCGGGAACTGCTCACAGACCGTGGACATCTGATCCACCCAGTCCTGTGGGGCCCGAGAGTCGGCGTCGGTGAGATCGGCTTGATGCAGCAGTACCGCGGCCGCGAGATCGGCCACGGCCACCGTGTGCTGACGCCGCACGACGTGCACCAGATCCATGGGTTGCCAACCGTTTTCGTACATCGTCTCGATCATGTTCGTCAGCGCGCGAGAGCCGAGTTCGGTCGCGTCCATCGAGACCAGTCGATCTGCGACGTCGTCGGCGATGCGTTGGCTCTTGGTCTTGCCGACCGAGGCGTCGGCGCCGCGGCGGAGCAGTCCAGGAATCTCGCTCATTCGGTGAGCACGATCAATTCGGTGCTCGATGCCACTTCGACTCGCAGTCCGGCCTTGGACGCCACGCGCGCAACGGCTTTCACGTCCTTCGGCTCGGCTGTGGTCAGAGTCAACGCGCGTGCCAGCAGGCCCTTGTGGTGCTTGTTGAAGTGGCTCACCACCGAACGGGTGCCGTCGGGCTTCTCGGTGAGCACCGTGGCGGTGATCGCACCGGGGACGGGACCGAGCTGCTGGTAGGTGCCGGATCGGAGGTCGACGACGATCCCCTCGTCCTCGGCGTCGATGGCGTCGGAGAGTTCGGGCTTCCAGTGTGAGCGCAGGGTGCCGAAATTCGGAACGGTCGATCCACCGGAGAGTCGGTAGTACGGAATCGGGTCGCAGGCACGGACGGCTCCGAACAGGGCCGAGCCGATCCACAGCCGCGCGTCCGCTCGGGCGCGACCGGCCCGAGTGAACGACGCCGCATCGAGGGCGTCGTAGAGCACGCCGGTGTACCGCTGCAGCGCAGGTGTGGTCGGTGAGGTCCACACTCGGGCGTTGCGTTCGATCTCGTCCTTCTGGGTGGGGCCGAGGCCGAGCGCCGCGATCGATGCATCGACGTCGCCGGCGAGTTCCACCAGCGCGTCGGCGAGCTTTCGGCGGAGCGGTGTCAACGTGGGCAACGACAGTCGGTCCAGATCGAGAGGTGCTCCGGAACCGCCGTCGGACTTCGTCTCGGAGGGAGGCAGCAGAATCAGCACGGGCACGAGGCTACTCACTGTACGGCCGCCTGCTCACAGGCACTGCGTGAGCGACTAGTCTGACAACCCGTGATCACCCGTCTTTCGCAGTTGTTCCTTCGTACCCTTCGCGACGACCCCGCCGACGCCGAGGTCGACAGCCACAAGCTGTTGGTCCGCGCCGGCTATGTCCGTCGTATCGCGCCTGGCGTCTACTCCTGGTTGCCGCTGGGTCTGCGGGTGCTGCGGCAGGTCGAGCGTGTCGTGCGCGAGGA
>NZ_LVCU01000235.1:0-5972 GCF_001647185.1 Rhodococcus sp. EPR-147 | reverse complement strand
ACGGCGACGCGTTGTTCCGGCTGCAGGACCGCAAGGGCAACGACATGCTGCTCGGTCCCACCCACGAGGAATTGTTCGCGTTGACGGTCAAGGCCGAATACAACTCGTACAAGGACCTGCCGGTCACGCTGTATCAGATTCAGACCAAGTACCGCGACGAGGAACGTCCCCGCGCCGGCATTCTGCGTGGCCGCGAATTCGTGATGAAGGACTCGTACTCCTTCGACATGGACGAGGACGGACTGAAGAAGTCCTACGCCGCCCACCGCGAGGCGTACCAGCGCATCTTCGCCCGCCTCGGTGTCAGCTACGTCATCGTCGCCGCGACGTCCGGTGCCATGGGAGGCAGTGCCTCCGAGGAATTCCTGGCCGAGAGCGACATCGGTGAGGACACCTACGTGCGCTGCATCGAATCGGGATACGCGGCCAACGTCGAGGCCGTCACCACTCCGGCACCGGCGCCGCTGCCCATCGAGGGGCAGCCGGCCGCCGTCGACCACGAGACCGGCGACACCCCGACCATCGCGACCCTGGTGGAGTGGGCCAACTCCGCGGATCTCGGACGCACCGTCACCGGCGCGGACACGCTCAAGAACATTCTGCTCAAGGTGCGCAACGCCGAAGGGGAGTGGGAACTGCTCGCCGTCGGCCTGCCCGGTGACCGAGAGGTCGACGAGAAGCGCCTCGAAGCGTCTCTCGAGCCTGCCGAGTTCGCCCTGTTGACCGACGCGGACTTCGCTGCCAATCCGTTCCTCGTCAAGGGGTACATCGGGCCCCGCGCGTTGCAGGCCAACGGTGTTCGCTACCTCGTCGACCCGAGGGTCGTCGACGGAACGTCGTGGATCACCGGCGCGGACGTCAAGGGCAAGCACGTGGTGAACCTCGTCGCCGGTCGCGATTTCGTTCCCGACGGCACCATCGAAGCAGCCGAGGTGCGCGACGGCGACATGTCTCCCGACGGTCGCGGCCCGCTCGTCAGTGCTCGCGGAATCGAGATCGGGCACATCTTCCAGCTCGGCTACAAGTACACCGATGCGTTCTCGGTCGACGTCCTCGGTGAGACCGGCAAGCCGGTTCGCCTGACTCAGGGTTCGTACGGTGTGGGCGTCTCCCGTCTGGTCGCAGTGATCGCCGAGCAGATGCACGACGACAAGGGTCTGCGATGGCCGTCGGAGGTTGCGCCCGCCGATGTCCATCTGGTGATCGCGAACAAGGACGACGCGGCTCGCGCCGGTGCGGAATCGATTGCGACACAACTCGATACGCAGGGCATCGAGGTACTCTTCGATGATCGCAAGGCCTCACCAGGAGTGAAGTTCAAGGACTCGGAACTGATCGGCGTCCCGCTGGTGGTCGTTCTCGGCCGTGGCTGGGCCGACGGCAAGGTCGAGATCCGCGATCGCTTCTCCGGTGAGAGTCGCGAGCTGGACATCGACTCGGCGGTCGGGGAGATCGTGAAGGCCGTGCGCCGCACTCCGTAGAGAAGTCTCGCGATCTCTCTGCGCGGTTGTTTACCCGCTGGTAGCTTCGGGTCAACGACTATGAGAGGTCACCACGTGTCTCACTTTGCGCTGTTCGATCCCACAACCTTCGATCCGGCCGAGCTCGACGAGGATTCTCGCCGACAATTGCGTGCGCTGATCGACTGGTTCGAGAGTCGCGGCAAAGGCAGGCTGTTGGCGGACGATCTCGACAGCGTATGGCCGGCCGACTTTCTGGAATTCGTCGCCGAGCAGAAGTTGTTCGCGACGTTCTCCACGCCCGCCGTCTATGCGGACGGGTCGCCGAACACGCGCTGGGACGCCGCTCGCAATGCCGCGCTGAGCGAGGTTCTCGGGTTCTACGGTCTGGCCTACTGGTACACCTGGCAGGTCACCGTGCTGGGTCTCGGTCCCATCTGGATGAGCGCCAACGACGACGCCAAACGCCGCGCCGCACGCGAGCTGGACCGCGGCGGGGTGATGGCGTTCGGTCTGTCCGAGCGCGCGCACGGAGCCGACGTCTACTCCACCGACATGCTGTTGACGCCCACGACCGAGGACTCGAAGCTCGAGTTCACCGCGTCGGGGGAGAAGTACTACATCGGAAACGGCAACGTGGCGAACATGGTCTCGGTGTTCGGCCGACGTACCGACGTCGAAGGACCCGATTCGTACGTGTTCTTCGTGGCCGACAGTGCGCACCCGGCCTATCGGCTCCGCGGGAGCGTCGTTCACGGTCAGATGTACGTCAGCACGTTCGCACTCGAGAACTACCCCGTCCGGCGACAGGACATCCTGCACACCGGTGCCGACGCGTTCTCGGCAGCTCTCAACACGGTCAACGTCGGAAAGTTCAACCTGTGCACCGGATCCATCGGCATCTGTGAGCACGCCTTCCACGAGGCGATCACGCATGCGAACAACAGAATTCTGTACGGCAATCGGGTCACCGACTTTCCGCACGTGCGCAGTGCGTTCGTCGATGCTTATTCGCGCTTGATCGCGATGAAGCTCTTCAGCGCGCGGGCCCTGGACTACTTCCGTGCCGCAGGGCCCGAGGACCGGCGCTACCTGCTGTTCAACCCGATGACGAAGGCGAAGGTGACCTCGGAGGGCGAAACCGTCGTGCGGCTGCTGCACGACGTCATCGCGGCCAAGGGCTACGAGAAGAACACCTACTTCCGCGAAGCTGCCCAGCTGATCGGAACACTGCCCAAGCTCGAGGGCACGGTGCACGTCAACGTGGCGCTGATGCTCAAATTCATGCCGGCCTACATGTTCTCGCCCACCGACTATCCGGACGTCGGTACCCGAACCGAGCCGGTCGACGACAGCTTCTTCTTCGCCCAGGGGCCGGCCCGCGGTGCGAGTTCGGTGCGGTTCCACGACTGGAAGCCGTTGTACGAGAAGCACTCCGGAATCCCCAACGTGGGACGCTTCTACGAGCAGGCACAGGCATTCACCTCGTTCCTCGCCGAGTGTGCGCCCGACGAGTCCCAGCAGAAGGACCTCGATTTCCTGCTGGTGGTGGGTCACCTGTTCTCGCTCGTGGTCTACGGTCACCTTCTGCTCGAGCAGGCCGACGAGATCTCGTCCGAGATGATGGACCAGATCTTCGACTTCCAGATCAGAGACTTCTCCGGCTATGCCGTCGCGCTGTACGGGAAGCCGTCATCGACTGGAGCGCAACAGCAGTGGGCGCTCGATTCGATTCGCAAGCCGGTGGTCGACGCGGGGCGTTTCGAGACGATCTGGAACGAGGTCGTCTCGTACGACGGTCGGTACGAGATGCGTCCCTAGCGCCGACGCTCAGCCGGGATCGGCCGGGACAAGATTGGTTCCGAACGCGCACACCGTCATCTCGTGCAGTCCGGCGCTGTCGTTCGGATGCTCGAGCGCCTGCATCGACATGAGGACGTTGAGCAGCATCCCGTGCGCGATGAACTGCCGTGCCTGATCCTCGGAACAACCTGTGCCGGCACGTATCTGGCCGTAGATGGCACCCATTCCCTCCCGGGCTGCCCGGCCGATCTCGGGTACCGAGCCTGCGCCGAATCCGTGCATCATGACCATCAACAGGTCGCGATCGGCCACCAGATCGGCATAGGCGGAACCGAGATTCGCCCAGGTGCTGTCGTCGTCGGGGTCGAGCGGGCCCGCCGCCAGCACGGCATCGAACGCGGCCATGATGCCGTCCACGGAGCGTTGGAACACCAGACGAAACAACTCGACCTTGGTGCCGAACATGCGAACCACATACGGCTGAGAGACGCCCGCTTCCTTCGCGACCGCATCGGTACTGGTGCCGGCGTAACCCCCGCGCGCGAACGCGCGCATCGCTGCGTCGAGCACGAGCTCTCGGCGGTCGGCCGCATCCATGCGGGTGGCTCTGGGCTTGGGCGCTGACGGGTCGGACATGTTGACAGGTTATCAGTTGATAACTTACGGTCTCGAATAAGTAATCATTCGATGCTTACAAGCGTGAGACGGGACGACCACAATGACCGCCACAGACTCTCCACCTGCAGTGCAGCCCGCCACTCGGAACGTTCCCGTGTGGCTCGGCATCCTCGCAGCATCCCTGCCGATGTTCATGGCAACCCTCGACAATCTGGTGATGACCAGCGCACTACCGGTCATCCAGCAGGACCTGAACGCCTCTGTCGGACAACTGCAGTGGTTCCTCAACGCGTACACCCTCAGCTTCGCCACCTTCATGCTGACGGCGGCGACGCTCGGCGACAGGTGGGGCAGGCGCGCGGTATTCCTCGGCGGCATCGCGGTCTTCACTCTTGCCTCGGTGGCCAGCGCGCTCGCTGCGAGTCCAGCGATGCTCATCGCCGCGCGCGCCGTGCAGGGAATCGGTGCCGCCGCGATCATGCCGTTGTCCCTGGCGTTGCTCGCCGCGGTGGTACCGGTGGGCAAGCGCGCGATGGCAATCGGGATCTGGGGTGGAGTCTCCGGACTCGGCGTCGCGCTGGGACCGGTGGTCGGCGGAGCCGTCGTCGACGGGATTTCCTGGCAGGCGATCTTCTGGATCAACGTTCCGGTGGCCCTCTTCGCAGTTCCGCTGGCGTACGTCGCGCTGAAGGAAACAGCAAGGCGCATCCAACCGCTCGATCTGCCCGGCGTGGTCCTCGCAGGCGGCGGTGTCTTCCTCCTGGTGTGGGCGGTGGTCCACGGCAACGACGACGGGTGGGCGTCGGCCACGGTGCTCGCCGGTTTCATCGGCTCGGCGGTGCTGCTCGTGGCGTTCGTTCTGCGCGCCTCGCGCACCCGACACTCGGTACTGCCGCTCGCACTCTTTCGTTCGCGCAGCTTCACCATCGCCAACATCATCGGAATCACGTTCTCGCTCGGCATGTTCGGGGCGGTGTTCCTCCTCGCGCAATACCTGCAGATCGTGATGAACTACACGCCGTTCCAGGCGGGCCTACGCACGCTGCCGTGGACCGCCGCACCGATGGTGGTCGCACCGATCGCAGGTCTGCTTGCCGAGCGCGTCGGACTGCGTGGGCTGTTGGTCGGCGGCCTGTCGCTGCAGTCGGTCTCGCTCGTGTGGATGGCGCTGATCCTGGGACCCGACACCGAGTATTCGTCGATGGTCCCGGCCCTGCTGATGGCGGGAGTGGGCATGGGGCTGACGTTCGCACCGTCCGCCACCGCAGTGCTGCGGGACATGAAGGACGACGATCACGCCACCGCCAGCAGCGCCAACTCCACTGTGCGGGAGGTGGGTATCGCACTCGGCATCGCGGTATTGACAGCGGTGTTCATCGGAGCCGGTGGATCACTGACGCCCACCGGTTACACCGACGCCTTGGCACCCGCTCTGCTCGTCGGCGCTGGGACAGTGGCGATCGGACTGGTGGCGGCGTTGTTCATGCCGGGGCGTTCCGTCGGATCGGCACACGTGCTCACGGTTGGCCGGGAAATGCCGTCGACGACGGACTGACTCCCAGAATTTGCTGCCACGTCGCGAGGCGAATCGCGGCGTCGGTCAGCGCTTGAACACCCATGTCGCGGGTCGCTCCCGACCTGCTGCGTTCGATCAGCGAACGCCACGCGATGCTGGTGTCGATCTCGGCTTGCGCGGCCAACTGCGCGGCCGAGATCGCGTCGGTCACCGGGAACGGGGACGCATACGCCGGATCGGGCAGCGGCACAGTGACACTCGCCGCCCGGAGTGCATCGATGGTCGCGTCTCGACGCGCGCGGTGGGCGGCAGTGTTCGACGCCACCAGATCTGCTCGCGTGGGATTGGAGAATGCCGCGACGACGCCGTAGGCGAACACCGCCGCATACTCGGCGGCCAGTGCATCGACGAGGCCTCGCTGTTCCGGGCCGAGATCGCTCATGCCAGCACCACCAGGGCCGAGACCGTGCACGAGGCGCTGATGGAACCGAGAAGGCCTGCTCGGTAACCGCTTTCGTTGCGAGCCGCATCTGCCGCGCTGCGAGCGGAGGCCGTCAACATCTCTCGCACGGCGG
>NZ_LVCU01000234.1:0-7873 GCF_001647185.1 Rhodococcus sp. EPR-147 | reverse complement strand
TCTCGGTGTCGAGCGCATCGGCGTGCTCGGTCCGCTGCGCCGCAACGATCCCCAGGGCGGCGGCGTAGTCGGCGATCACCGTCGCGGCCGCGGTGGCATCCGCGGCGTCGGCGCGGGCAGCGCGCAACTGCGCAGTCAGGGTGTCGAGGGCAGGACCCGAGATCGTCTCCTGACCGCAGGCCGCAACTGTCGACACGGTGGCCGCGGACAGAGCAGCGACGCCGGCGAGTCGGAACAACCCGCGGCGACTGAGCGCGAAGGGGACGGTCGGCGTTGGCACTCCGATATCGTGCCAGACCGCGGCGCTCGCACGTGCCGTGCCCGTGTGTCGCGTCGGCCGATCGTGGTCACGAGCACTGCCTGCGGGGCGGTAGGCTGTTGGTTCACCAAACGCAGTCCTGCTGCCGTACGCCGGATCGCCCACAACTACACACGAGGAGTTCGCGACATGCCTGTTCCGTCCAAGGAAAGGGTTGTCGAACTGCTCGCCGACCTCGTTCGAGAACGGGGTTACGACCTCGAAGACGTGAACGTCGTCGCCGCAGGAAAGCACAGTGCAGTGCGGATCATGGTCGATCGCGAAGAGGGAATCGACCTCGACGCTCTCCCGGAACTGAGCCGCGAGATCTCGGATGCCTTCGATGCCGTGACGGATTTCGGGGAAGCTCCGTACACGTTGGAAGTCACCACCCCCGGAATCGACCGCCCACTGACCGAGGCACGGCATTGGCGTCGGGCTCGCGGACGCAAAGTGCGTATCGAACTGGCCGACGGCAAGTTCGACGGTCGCGTCGGGGTACTCGACGGCGATTCGGTCACCGTGGTGATCAAGGAGAAGGGTGTGCTGTTGACTCGCCCCGTTGCCTTGTCCGATGTTGTGAAAGCTGTTGTACAGGTGGAGTTCTCCCGGCCGAGCGCCGAAGAGATGGACCTGGCGGGTGGCGTGGTCGGCAGTAGGCCGTCACCCGCGAACACCGATGAGATCGTGGACGTGGAAGCACCGGAAGAAGGGTCGGACAAGTGAATATCGACATAGCCGCATTGCGTGCCATCGAGGCGGACAAGGGAATTCCGATCGAGATGGTGATCTCGACGATCCAGACTGCGCTGCTGACGGCCTACCGGCACACCGAGGGTCACCAGTCCAACGCTTGGATCGACGTCGATCGCAAGACCGGCTCCGTTCGGGTGATGGCCAAGGAACTCGACGCCGACGGCAATCTGATCTCCGAATGGGACGACACCCCGGAAGGCTTCGGACGCATTGCGGCAACCACGGCGCGTCAGGTCATCCTGCAGCGCCTGCGCGACGCCGAGCACGAGCGGTCGTTCGGTGAGTACTCCACGCACGAGGGTGAGATCGTCAACGGTGTCATCCAGCGTGACACGCGTGCCAATGCGAAGGGCACCGTGATCGTCCGTATCGGAAGTGACGCCAACGGAGCCGACGGCCTGCTGCCGCCCGCAGAGCAGGTGCCGGGCGAGAGCTACGAGCACGGCGAGCGCATCAAGTGCTACGTCGTCGGAGTCGCCCGGGGTAACCGGGGTCCGCAGATCACGCTCTCGCGCACGCACCCGAATCTGGTGCGCAAGCTGTTCGCCCTCGAGGTTCCCGAGATCGCCGACGGCTCGGTCGACATCGTGGCAGTGGCTCGCGAGTCGGGGCACCGCTCGAAGATCGCCGTCGCGTCCACCGTGTCCGGGCTCAACGCCAAGGGTGCCTGCATCGGACCGATGGGTCAGCGCGTGCGCAACGTGATGAGCGAACTGGCAGGCGAAAAGATCGACATCATCGACTTCGACGAGGACCCGGCCACGTTCGTCGGGAATGCATTGTCCCCGTCGAAAGTTGTTTCGGTGACCGTCGTCGACGCGGTTGCCCGTGCGGCCCGTGTCGTGGTTCCCGAGTACCAGCTCTCCCTGGCCATCGGCAAGGAAGGGCAGAACGCCCGACTGGCTGCTCGATTGACCGGTTGGCGCATCGACATCCGCAGCGATGCGGCGGCACCCGAGACGACCAGCGCGTAGGGCCGGAATGCGGAGTTCGGGGCAATACAGCGGTAGAGTGGTCGATGGTTCGGTAACGACCTCTCCGCCCAGGGGCATGAACGCGAGTATCCGGCAGTGACAAGCCGGCCGATTCGTACATGCATCGGGTGCAGGGAGCGAGTGCCGGCCGCCGATCTGTTGAGGATCGTGGTTCGAGAAGCTGGTTCGCACGAATTCGCTCTCGTCCCCGATGTCCGGCATTCGATGTCCGGCCGTGGTGCGTGGTTGCACTACAACCGAGAGTGCCTGCACAATGCGGAACGACGCCGAGTCTTCGGTCGTGCGTTTCGGATATCGGGAAATGTGGAATCGTCCGCAGTGACAGCCGTGCTCGACGAGCACGAACAACTGCAGGTCGAGGACACGACAAGAGCAACACCCGTCGACAAGAACAGGCAACAGCACTGATGAGCACACCGTGAAGCACCAACGATGAACGTCCATCGGAGATAACCCGAGGTCGTGCGGGCACCAAGCCTCGCTCGGCCTCTCAGTGAGGAGAGCAGTGGCAGGCAAGGCCCGCGTGCACGAGTTGGCAAAAGAACTCGGTGTCACCAGTAAGGAACTACTCGCACGGCTCAAAGAGCAAGGCGAGTTCGTCAAGTCCGCATCATCCACAGTCGAAGCCCCCGTGGCGCGTCGACTGCGTGAATCCTTCCCGTCCGAGAACACGGACGCGTCGGCACCGGCCGCAGCTGCACCGAACGGTCGCGCAGCGGCCGATCGGGCAGCGAGCAGCACCGCGAAGCCGGGTGCCGCAAAACCGGGCGGACCCCGTCCCGGCCCCAAGCCGGCACCGCGTCCGGCAGAGCCGGAAGCACCCGCAGCGCAAGCTCCCGTGGAGGCAGCACCCGCTGCACCCGCGACTCCGGCTGCCGCGCCGGCTCCGGCCCCCGCAGCGCCTACCCCCGAGCCCGCAGCTCCGGCCGCTCCGGTCGAGCAGGCTCCCGCCGCGTCGGCTGCCACCAGCGACGCTGCCTCGGCCCCGGCCGCTCCGAAGCCCGCAGGTCCCGGCCCCAAGCCCGGCCCCAAGGCTCCGCGTGTCGGTAACAACCCGTACTCCTCGGCTCCCGTGGAGCGTCCAGCTCCTCGACCCGCTCCCGGTGCTCCGCGCCCCGGTGGCGGACGCCCCGCTCCCGGACAAGGTGGGCCTCGTCCCGCAACACCGTCCGGTGGCAGTCGTCCGGCTCCAGGGCAGGGTGGGCCCCGTCCCGCACCGGGCCAGGCCGGACCTCGTCCGAGCCCCGGCTCGATGCCTCCTCGTCCCAACCCCGGTGCCATGCCGACCCGTTCGGCACGTCCCGGCCCCGCAGCAGGTCGCCCCGGTCGTCCCGGTGGTGCTCCGGGCGGACGCCCGGGCGGCGGCGGTGGCGGTGGCTACCGCGGTGGCGGCGCTCCCGGCGCTCCCGGTGGTGCCCCCGCAGGCGGCGCTCCCGCAGGTGGTTTCCGTGGTCGTCCCGGTGGCGGTGGACGCCCCGGTCAGCGCGGCGCAGCAGCAGGTGCATTCGGTCGTCCCGGCGGAGCAGTTCGTCGTGGCCGCAAGTCGAAGCGGGCGAAGCGCGCCGAGTACGAGAGCATGCAGGCTCCCGCAGTCGGCGGCGTCAGGCTGCCCCGCGGCAACGGTGAGACCATTCGTCTCGCCCGCGGCGCATCGCTGTCGGACTTCGCGGACAAGATCGACGCGAACCCGGCTGCACTGGTGCAAGCCCTGTTCAACCTCGGTGAGATGGTCACTGCGACGCAGTCCGTCAACGACGAGACGCTGGAGCTTCTCGGCGGCGAGATGAACTACGTCGTTCAGGTCGTCAGTCCCGAGGACGAAGATCGTGAGCTGCTGGACTCGTTCGACCTCACCTACGGCGAGGATGCCGGCGGCGAGGACGATCTGGAGCAGCGTCCCCCGGTGGTCACCGTCATGGGCCACGTCGATCACGGTAAGACGCGACTGTTGGACTCGATTCGCAACACCACGGTGCGCGAAGGCGAGGCCGGCGGAATCACGCAGCACATCGGTGCGTACCAGGTGCTGACCGAGCTCGAAGGCAACGAGCGTCTCGTGACGTTCATCGACACCCCCGGTCACGAGGCCTTCACGGCCATGCGTGCCCGTGGTGCCAAGGCCACCGACCTCGCGATCCTGGTGGTCGCAGCCGACGACGGCGTCATGCCGCAGACGGTGGAGGCCATCAACCACGCACAGGCAGCCGACGTGCCGATCGTGGTCGCGGTGAACAAGATCGACAAGGAGGGCGCGAACCCGGACAAGATCCGGCAGCAGCTCACCGAATACGGTCTGGTCGCCGAGGAATACGGCGGCGAGACGATGTTCGTCGACATCTCCGCCAAGCAGGGCACCAACATCGATGCCCTCCTCGAAGCGGTGCTGCTGACGGCCGACGCGTCGCTCGATCTGCGCGCCAACCCGGACATGGACGCTCAGGGTGTCGCCATCGAGGCACACCTCGACCGTGGTCGCGGCCCGGTCGCGACCGTGCTCATCGCTCGCGGAACCTTGCGTGTCGGTGACTCGATCGTCGCCGGTGACGCATACGGACGCGTTCGTCGCATGGTCGACGAGCACGGCGAGGACGTCACCGAAGCGATGCCGTCTCGTCCCGTGCAGGTCATCGGCTTCACGTCGGTGCCCGGTGCAGGCGACAACCTTCTGGTGGTCGACGAGGACCGAATCGCTCGACAGATCGCCGACCGTCGAAATGCGCGCAAGCGCAACGCTCTGGCAGCCAAGAGCCGCAAGCGCATCAGCCTCGACGATCTCGATGCAGCTCTGAAGGAGACTTCGCAGCTGAACTTGATCCTCAAGGGTGACAACTCGGGAACCGTGGAAGCGCTCGAAGAGGCGCTGCTCGGAATCGAGATCGACGACGAGGTCGAACTGCGCGTCATCGACCGCGGTGTCGGTGGCGTCACGGAGACCAACGTCAACCTGGCGTCGGCATCCAACGCGATCATCATCGGCTTCAACGTTCGAGCGGAGGGCAAAGCCACCGAGCTGGCCAACCGTGAAGGCGTCGACATCCGGTACTACTCGGTGATCTACCAGGCCATCGACGAGATCGAGAAGGCCCTCAAGGGCATGCTCAAGCCGGTGTACGAAGAGGTTGCCCTCGGGCAGGCCGAGATCCGCGCGCTGTTCCGTTCCTCCAAGGTCGGAAACATCGCCGGTTGCCTCGTCACCTCCGGTACGATCCGTCGCAACGCCAAGGCGCGACTCATCCGAGACAGCGCCGTTGTCGCGGAAACCGTCACGATCTCCTCGCTCCGTCGCGAGAAGGACGACGCGACGGAGGTCCGCGAGGGCTACGAATGTGGTTTGACGGTGACGTACTCCGACATCAAGGTGGGCGATGTCATCGAGGCGTACGAGCTCCGTGAAAAGCCGCGCGACTAGAACGGATGCGGAGCCTTTCGGCTCCGCACCCGGTCGCGTCGGCTCGGTGGTGAAGCCAGGGGAGTGACACTGCGCTCCGACTTTCGAGCCGGTGGTGGTACGACAGATGTACCGCCACCGGCTTTGTCGTCGAAGCTGATCGAAGGACGTCAGCGTGTATCTGGGTGCTCTGGAGTTGGACGTGTTGTTGGGGGATGTGCGTTCGCTCGCCGAGAAACGGTCGATGGTGGAACCGGTGCTCGGTGATCTGCAACGGCTGGGAGTCTCGGCTGCCGAAACCGGTGAGCGAGAACGTATTCGGCGGTCCCTGCTGGGGGTTGCCGCGGCCGGTACCGACGTCGACCTACTGCACGACAAACTGGACGAGTGCGAACGGCATGTCGCCGAACGCCACGATCTGGAACTGTTGGCAGTACGCCGGAGAATCTTCGGACCCGAGGATTGATCCGGGAAGTCCGCCGAGCGCTGCTCGGCGGACGAGAAGTGCACAACCGCCGCTTCGTCGGAACAGAATCGACGTTCGGCCATGAAAGAGGAGTGTGATTGTCGTGGTGGATCAGGCCAGGGCTCGAAAGTTGTCCAAGCGAATCGCCGCCATCGTTGCAACGGCGATCGATCACGAGATCAAGGATCCACGGCTGGCATTCGTGACCATCACCGACACCAAGGTGACCGCCGACCTGCACGACGCCACGGTGTACTACACCGTGATGGGTGAAGACCTCGATACTCCGCCCGATCTGCAGGCCGCCGCGGCAGGGCTGGAGAAGGCCAAGGGCGTGCTGCGCTCGAAGGTCGGAGCCGGAACGGGTGTGCGGTACACGCCGACGTTGACGTTCGTGACCGACACGGTGCCCGACACCGCACGCCACATGGAAGACCTGCTCGAACGCGCCCGCGTGGCCGACGAAGAACTGGCCCGCGCGCGTGCGAACGCCAAGCCCGCCGGGGACCCGGATCCGTACAAAGCTCCACGCGAAGTCGCAGACACAGATGGTTATTCCGCAGGCTCCACTCCTGCAGGCGTCGAGCCCGCCGAAGCCGACTGACATGTCCTACGGTTCGGGGGCAGTGTCGGAGGCCGACGAGGATCTGGCGCGGGCGATCGAGATGCTCGAACGTGCATCCTCGGTGACCGTGCTGTGTCATGTTCAACCCGATGCCGACACGATCGGTAGTGGGCTTGCGCTCGGTTCGGTGCTCGAACGTCGCGGCGCGACCGTTCAGGTGGCATTCGCAGCACCGGCGTCCCTGCCCGAGTCGATGGACGAATTACCGGGTAGACACCTTCTCGTCGGCGCAGACGAGGTCAGCGAGTCCGTCGATCTGGTGGTCACGGTCGACGCCGGAAGCAGGGGGCGGCTGGGTTCGCTGGGCGACCGACTCGATACGGCGTCGGCCAGCCTCGTCATCGATCATCACCGCAGCAACACACGATTCGGAACGCTGAATGTGGTGCACGCGTCTGCTGAGTCCACCACCGCCGTCATCGCGCGGTTGTTCGATCGGTGGGGCGTCGAGATCGATGCCGATCTGGCCCACTTGCTGTTCGCGGGTCTGGTCACCGACACCGGGTCGTTCCGCTGGGTTCGCCCGGGTTCTCATCTGCTGGCCGAGAGACTGTTGGCCACGGGGATCGACGGGGCTCACATCGCCCGCAAGCTGCTCGACACTCACCCGTTCGACTGGTTGCCGATGCTCGGGTCGGTGCTCGGTTCGGCATCGTTGCTTCCCGACGCAGCCGACGGACGAGGGCTGGTGTACGCCGTCATCAGGAGCGAGGATTCCGCCGGATTGCGGTCCGAGGAGATCGAGAGCGTGATCGACATCGTGCGCACCACCTCCGAGGCCGAGGTCGCCGCGGTACTCAAGCAACAGGATTTCGGGTCGGTCTGGGTGGTCTCTCTGCGGTCGAAGACCGAGGTCGACGTGTCGGCGGTGGCGTGCGCGCTCGGCGGTGGCGGGCACCGCAATGCAGCCGGCTACACCGCGACCGGCGACCTGCCCGACGTGATCGATGCGCTGCGTGAGGCCCTGTCGGCGTCGTGAGTTCCGCCCCGGTCACGGCTCGAAAGATCCTCGGTCTGTCGTTGCCCTCTCTCGGCGTCCTCGCTGCCGAGCCCCTGTACCTGTTGTTCGACGCCGCCGTGGTCGGCCGGCTCGGCGCGCTCGCTCTCGCCGGCCTGGCCATCGGTGGGCTCGTGTTGGCCCAGGTCAGCACGCAGCTGACGTTCCTGTCCTACGGCACGACCGCGCGAGCGGCTCGCATGCACGGTGCAGGCCGCGAACGCGACGCCGTCGGTGAGGGTGTGCAGGCAACCTGGTTGGCCTTCGCGATCGGTATCGCCATCGTCGCGGTGATGCAGCTCGCCGCCGAGCCCGTGGTCTCGGTGCTGACCGGCGGAGGGGACATCG
>NZ_LVCU01000233.1:0-3354 GCF_001647185.1 Rhodococcus sp. EPR-147 | reverse complement strand
AGTTCAGAACACGGTGACGCCACTACGTTTCGTCGTGTTCGGCTTCGGTGTATCAGCGGTGTTGTGCCCCCTCCTGGTCCACGGGTTGCTGGGATTCCCACGGCTCGGGCTGGTGGGATCGGCCGTGGCGAACGTGATCGGCCAGGGCGTCGCCGGTGCGCTGTTCGTCGGCGCAGTCGTGCGGGCGAGCACCGAATTGCGCCCGCATTGGTCGGTGATGCGCGCACAACTGGTGCTGGGCCGCGACCTGATCGTGCGCAGTCTGGCGTTCCAGGCCTGTTTTCTGTCCGCCGCAGCGGTCGCGTCGAGGTTCGGCGCCGCCTCGGTCGCCGCCAACCAGGTGGTTCTGCACATGTGGAACCTGGTGTCGTTGATGCTCGATTCACTGGCAATCGCCGCACAGACCCTGGTCGGAGCCGCCCTGGGTGCGAGCAGGATCGACGATGCGCGCGCCCTGGCGTGGCGATTGACGGCATGGTCGACGGTGTTCGCGGTCGTTCTCGCCGGTGTGTTCGCCGTCGGGCGGTCGTTCGTCCCGGATCTGTTCACCACCGACGCATCGGTCATCGACGAGATGCATGCGATCTGGTGGATATTCGTCGCGATCATCCCCATTGCCGGCGTGGTGTTCGCGTTGGACGGTGTGCTGCTCGGCAGCGGCGACGCTGCATTTCTGAGAAACGCGACCATGGCCTGCGCCGTTGTGGGCTTTCTGCCGTTCATCTGGTCGGCTCTGGTGTTCGACTGGGGACTGGTAGGGATCTGGACAGGGCTCGGCGTCTTCGTCGCACTGCGGATGCTTGCAGTCGCGGGCCGGGTACTGTCCGGAAAGTGGCTGGTGATCGGCAGCGATCGCCAACTCCGCCGATAGCCGTCAGGGTTGCGACGGCAACGCGGGGTGCAATGCCACCTCACGGCTCTTGACGACGAAGAAGACGGTGCCGCCGGGCTCGAGCCCGAGATCGGACACCGCGGCAGGGGTGATGTCTGCAGCCATGCCGGGAGACCCGTCGGGTTGCGGACGTGATCGAACACGAATGCCGGAGCCCTGCACCTCCATCTCCTCGATCACCACCTCGAACACGTTTCTCGGGCTGGCGTGCGGGGCCGTCGGGTGTACCGAGACGGCGGCGGGGGAGAACACCGCCACCAGTGCGGTTCCGGTGGTGTACCGCCCGGAGCCGTGGACCGTCAGTCCCCAGTTCGTGGTCAGGGACGTCGAGTCGTCGGCGTCGACAGCCCTTCCCGAGAGCAGGTTCACCCCCGCGATGCGGGCACCGAATTCGCTGCGAGGTGCGGTCAGGACCTCGGTGACCGAGCCTCGCTCGACGACGCGTCCGCCGTCGACGACCGCGACGGAATCGGCGAGCGCGACGACGTCGAGCAGATCGTGGGTGACGATCAAAGCCGTGCGACCGCTCTCGCGCAGCACCGTGCGCAGTACTCGTCGAATGCTCGGTGCCGTGTCCACATCCAGCGCCGCGAGGGGTTCGTCGAGCAGCAATAGGCGTGGGTCGGCCGCAAGAGCGCGCGCGATGGCGATTCGTTGAGCCTGCCCGCCGGACAGCTGGCCGGGGCGGCGATCGGCCAGGTGGGAGGCTCCGACCGTGTCGAGCCAGGTATCGGCGACGGCACGCGCGGCGACGCGGTTCGCGCCTGCGCTACGCGGCGCGAAGGCCACGTTCGTACGAGCGTCCATGTGAGGAAACAGCAGAGCTTCCTGAGAGAGGGTCGCGACGCCTCGGGCGTGAATCGGGACGACGGTGTTCGAGACGGTATCGGTCAGCACGTCCTCGCCGAGTCGGACGATTCCTTCGTCGGGTGCCACCACACCGGAGACGAGCTGCAGCAGTGTCGATTTGCCTGCCCCGTTCGGTCCGAGGATGGCCACCGTCTCACCCTCGGGGACGTCCAGTTCGAGATCGATGCCGCGGACGCCGAGTGTGGCCCGCAGGTGCAGTGAGTTCACAGCGTTCCCGACGACCGAGTGCCGCGTGCGGTCACGACGACGAGTGCCGCTACGAGAATCAGTACCAGCGACAGCGCCACCGCGGCATCGGGGTCGCTCTCGCGCTGCAGATAGATTTCCAGCGGCAGTGTCCTGGTCACGCCTTCGAGGGATCCGGCGAAGGTCAAGGTCGCTCCGAATTCTCCGAGTGCGCGCGCGAAGGCGAGGACGGTTCCTGATATCAGTCCGGGAAGTATCAGCGGAACGGTGATGCGCCGTAGGACGGTCGTGGGGGTGGCCCCCAGCGTCGCGGCCACCACGTCGTACCGGTCGCCGGCCGTGCGCAGTGCGCCCTCGACGCTGACGACCAGGAAAGGAAGCGACACGAACACCTGTGCCAGCACCACGGCCGAGGTGGTGAACGCTATTCGAATCCCGAAGGCGTCGAGGTGCTCGCCCAACAGGCCTTGTCGCCCGAAGGTGTAGAGCAGCGCGATGCCCCCGACCACCGGGGGCAGAACCAAGGGCAGTACGACGAGAGAGCGAAGGATCGAGAGCCCGCGAATCGAGCTGCGCGAGAGCACGATTGCCATCGGCACGCCCATAGCCACGCACACTGCGGTGCTGGCCGTCGCCGTCTTCAGGCTCAGGATCAACGCCGCGACAGCGGATTCGGAGGTGATGAGTCCGAGAAAATTGGACCAGTCGATTCGGGTGAACATCGCGGCCAGCGGTGCCACCACGAGGAGTGCACCGATGGCTGCCGGAACGAAAATCCACACCGGCACACCGACGGTCGACCGCCCGTCGTGTGCGACTCGTACGGTCACGGAGCTGCGAAGCCGGCTCGACCGAGTACGTCCTGCCCGACGGGTCCGGCGACGAACTCGGTGAATGCGCGAGCGGTGCCCTCGTTGTCGGACCCGCTCAGTGTCGCGATCGGGTAGGTGTTGACGGCCTCGCTCGACTCCGCGAAGGGCACCGCGGTCACGGCCTCTCCTGCCCCGGCAGCGTCGGTCACGTAGACCAGTCCGGCATCGGCCTGCCCCGAGGTCACCTTGCCCAACACGTCGGTGACCGAGGATTCTTCGCTCACGGCCGGGATCTGCGTGCCGGTAGCGGCCTCGACCGAGACCGTCGCCGCGCCGCACGGCACCTGGGGCGCGCAGATCACCGTGAGAACGTCGGGATTCGCCAGATCGGCGAACGATGCGATGCCGTCCGGGTTTCCGGGGGCGGTCACGATGGTCAGCGTGTTGGACGCGAAGTCGACGGGGTCATCCGCAACCAGGCCCTCGTCGACCGTCTCGGTCATGTTCTTCGTATCCGCGGAGGCGAAGACGTCGGCAGGGGCGCCGGAGATCAGCTGCGCGGCCAGATCGGATGAGCCCGCGAAGCTGAACTCC
>NZ_LVCU01000232.1:0-16741 GCF_001647185.1 Rhodococcus sp. EPR-147 | reverse complement strand
CGGTGGGGTCGGCCTCGTGCACGAGGACCACCAGAGAGGTGTCACGGTCGCCGAACGTCTCGTCCCATCGCAGCGCCGCCATTGCCCGACGGGTGGCGTCGACGCGGTCCTGCTGCTCCGGTTCCATTGCGGCAAGCCACTTTCCGGCGCTCGCAACACGAAGACCGCCGCCTGCCGATTCGATCCACAGCGCTTCGTCGGGCTGAGTGGCGACCCACGCCCGCCCTCGTGCGGTCACGACGCCGTCCAGCAGCACGTCGATGGCCTCGTGCAATCGCTCGGGATGGAACGGCCGCGTTGCGGTGAACTCGACCAGGGTGACGCCGCAGTCGACGGCCAGCGGCGGCTGACCGCGCAGCAGTGGCGAATGCGCGTCGGTGATCGCGCCGCGACGGGCATCGGCGGGCACGGACGCGAGAAGCGCTCGGGCGTCGACCATTGCGTCCCGGGACACCCAGACGACGGGCGCATTCGGTGCCAGCCGCGCGAGGACGGCAGCAAGACGGGCCCGCTCCCACGCGTCGACGTCCGGGCCCGCGGTGACGACGAGCGCATCGGCGTAGTCGACCTGCCCCACCACCAACTGCGCGACGGTTCGGTCGTCGTCCCCACTGGCGACGATCCCTCGGTCGGCCATGGCGTCGTCGCCGGTGGCGTCGGCCAGCCAGGTTGCGGCATCGAGGCAGTCGACTACTGCCTCGATGCGGACGTCACGCGAGGCCGGGCCGTCGATCTGCCCGACGACACCCGCCACGACGACGTTGTCCACGGCCCAGCACAGCGCCTCGGGCTCGAGCGCGGGGTCCATGGCGAGCACGATGCGATCGACGTTGCTGCGAGCGGACAGTGCGCGCAGCAACGGCAGCAGATCCTCCCGAAGCGTGCACGAGACGCATCCGTGCGCCAGCTCCAGAATGGTCTCGCGCGGGTTCTCCCCCAGTACGGAGAGTGTGCGACGCACGACACCTTCGGCGACGCGGCTCAGATCGTGGCGGACCGCTACTGTCCCCGGCGCGAGCAGCGATGTCACGACTGCGTCCATGGCTCCGGTCCAGCCGGAGACGAGGACCATCGGGGTTCGATCGTCCGGTGAGTTGTTCACGAGCACCCTTCTTCTCGACAACGATTGTCATTCTCTGAGGATGCACGCTACATTCGAGATCACGCTTTGTCGAAAACGATTGTCATAATGGAAAGAAAGGAGTGCTCGTGTCCGCGCACTGCCAAGTCACCGGCCGCACCCCCGGCTTCGGAAAATCCGTCTCGCACTCCCACGTGCGAACCAGCCGTAGGTGGGACCCCAACATCCAACGCAAGACGTACTACGCACCCAGCCTCGGCCGACGCGTCACTCTCACGCTCTCGGCCAAGGGCATCAAGACCATCGACCGCGACGGCATCGATGCCGTCGTCGCCAAGATCCGCGCACGTGGGGAGAAGATCTGATGGGCAAGAGCACGGACGTCCGTCCGATCGTCAAGCTGAAGTCGACCGCGGGGACCGGCTACACCTACGTCACTCGCAAGAACCGTCGCAACGATCCCGATCGACTGGTGATGAAGAAGTACGACCCGGTCGTGCGCAAACACGTCGATTTCCGAGAGGAGCGGTAGCCGTGGCGAAGAAGTCGAAGATCGCCAAGAACGAACAGCGCAAGGTCGTCGTCGCCCGGTGGGCAACCCGTCGCGCCGAGCTCAAGGAGACCATCCGCAGGCCCTCGAGCAGCGACTCCGAGCGCGCACAGGCCCAAGCAGCACTGCAGCGTCTGCCGCGCGATTCGAGTCCGGTACGATTACGCAATCGTGACGCTGCGGATGGACGTCCGCGCGGTTATCTACGGAAATTCGGGCTGTCCCGCGTGAAAATGCGCGAGATGGCTCACCGTGGGGAGCTGCCAGGCGTCCACAAGTCGAGCTGGTAAAGGGAAAAGGTTTCAGATGGCAGTCAAGAGAGCACCGTCGAAGAAGGTCCGCGCAGAGGCAGGCCGTCGACCGAAGAAAAACCCGTTGAACGCCGCCAAGGTCACCACGGTGGACTACAAGGACATCAACCTCCTTCGTCAGTTCATCTCGGACCGCGGCAAGATCCGCAGCCGTCGGGTCACCGGGCTCACCCCGCAGCAGCAGCGCCAGGTCGCTGTTGCAGTGAAGAACGCTCGTGAGATGGCATTGCTGCCGTTCACCAGCCGCTGATCCAAACTTTCGTTCAGAGAGGCCACGTAGCCATCGGCTACGTGGCCTCTCTGTCGTTCCCGATCCAGAGATGAGCAGTCCGTAGATGTCCGGCGTCCTCGAGGGCTTCACCGTCATCTTCGTCGTCATCGCACTGGGTTACCTGCTCGCCCACCTGAAAGTGCTCGGCGAACACGGCCAGTTCGTACTGAGCCGACTCGTGTTCTTCGTCGCGACGCCCGCGCTGCTGTTCGTCACGCTGGCGAACTCGGATCTGTCGGTCATTCTGTCGCCTGTACTGGCCGTAGCCGGCACCACGGCACTGCTCGTCGGCGCCGTCTATTTCGTCATAGCCAAGCTGGCTCTGAAACGAACCGTGCCCGACGCGACCGTCGGCGCACTTGCGAGTTCGTACGTCAACGCCGCCAACCTGGGTATCCCGATTACCGTCTTCGTGCTCGGCGACGCGAACTTCGTCGCTCCCCTGCTGCTGTTCCAGATCATGGTCTACACCCCGATCGCGGTGACGATTCTCGACGTCTCGACGGAGATCGAGAAGGTCTCGGTGCTCAAGACCGTCACCACACCGTTCCGGAATCCGATCGTGCTGGCCGGCGCTGCAGGACTGGTTCTGTCCATCACCGGCTTCGAGCTGCCCGAGGCGTTGATGCAGCCGTTCCAGCTCGTCGGGAATGCGTCCGTCCCGGGCGCGTTGCTCGCCTTCGGCCTGTCTCTCTACGGTGCCCGAGTGCTGCAGAAGGGCATCAGTCCACGACGGGACGTAGCCCTGGCCACGGTGTTCAAGATGGCACTGCAACCCCTGCTCGGCTACCTCATGGCCCGGTTCGTGTTCGGTCTGGACGGGCACGATCTGTTCGCCATCGTCGTCGTCTCGGCGCTGCCGACCGCACAGAACGTGTTCGTCTTCGCCAGCCGCTACCAGCGCGGGGTGGTACTCGCCCGAGACACTGCGTTCGTGACCACGCTCGTCTCGATCCCCGTCATCGCGCTCGTGACACTCTTCCTCGCATGAGCCGAACACAAAGGTTCTCCTCAGCTCACAGCGCTAGTTTGGTTTCATGAGGTTTCTCGCTGCAGGAGTGATGTTGTGCCTGCTGCTGGTCGGCTGCAGCACCGCCTCCGGCAGCGACGACGAGACGACGCCGACGGTCGGATCCACCACGCCGGTCGGTCTCGCTCAGCAACCCAGCGCACCTCCGGTTCCTCACGAAGTGCCCGTCGGCGACGTCGGCACGATGTTCGAGCCCACCCCCGATCTGATCCGCGCCACCACCACTCCGTTCGAGTCGTGGAGCCAGGTCTCCCCCAACACCATCGCGGTCCACTTCGTCACCGGCACTCCCGAGTGCTACGGAGCCGACGCGTCGGTGACCGAGACCGACACCACCGTCACCATCGAACTGCGTACCGGGACCAAGCCCGACGCCGCCGACAAGTCCTGCATCATGGTGGCCGTCTACGCCACCATGCAGATGACTTTGGCCTCTCCCCTCGGGAGCCGCACCATCCTGAATGCGGCCTGACCCTCACGCAGGTAGGGTCCGGGCGGTGAGCGATCATCTGCCAGACCGAGATCGAAGCCGGATTCGCGCGGCCGATGCGGACCGGAATCTGGTCGCGCAGCTGCTGAGCGACGCCTTCGCGAACGGCCAACTCACCATCACCGAGTACGACGAACGCACGGCAGCGGTGTACCGGGCGAAGACCTACGGCGAACTCGACGTACTGACCGGGGACCTGGTCCTGTCTCCGCCTCCCGCACGTGCGCCATCCGGTGGCTCCGCGAACGACCGCGTGATCGCCATCATGAGCGGTGCGATGCGTAAAGGAGAGTGGACCGCGGCGGCGCGCATCGACGCGTTCGCCTTCTGGGGTGGCATCGAACTCGACCTACGCCGTGCATCGTTCTCCGCCGAGGAAACCACCATCAACTGCGTGGCCATCATGGGCGGCATCGAGGTCACCGTGCCGCCCGGAGTGAGCGTCGAGGTCCGCGGCATGGGGATCATGGGCGGATTCGAGCACGTCAGCGCGGCCCACCCCGGCGCACCGCGCGTGGTCGTCACCGGCTTCGCGTTCTGGGGTGGGGTGTCGGTCGAGATCAAGGACCCCGACAAACCTAGGATCGCCGACGCTTGAGGTAGTCCGTCACCACCGCAGCACCGAGTCCGTCGAGATCCGGCGCGATGACGCGCCCGCCCACACGCTCGGCCATCTTGTCGACCACCCGAGCCAGACCGGGATCGTCGCCGAGCCGAAAGATCGTCACCTGCGCCCCGAGTTTCGCGACGGTATCGAGCTCGCGGACGGTCAGTCCCAGTGTCTTCGAAGACGGTGGGTAGTCGAAGTACGCGTGACCGTCCGGCTCGAGATGCGCCGTCGGCTCGCCGTCGGTCACGATCAGCACCACGGGCTGCGCATTGGGATGACGCCGCAGATGACGTACTGCCAGCATCAGTGCGTGGTGCAGGTTGGTGCCCTGATCGTAGGCACCGTCCAACCCGGCCAACTCCGAGGCCGTCAATGTCTGTGCGTGCCTGCCGAATCCGATGAGTTGCAGGTCGTCACCGCGAAATCGGGTGCTGACCAGGTGATTGAGCGCCAGTGCCGTGCGCTTCATCGGCACCCAGCGGCCGTCCATCACCATCGAGAACGACGTATCGACCAACAATGCAACCGCAGCCTGCGTTCGCGTCTCGGTCTCGCTGATCTCCACATCGGTCACCTGCAACTGCACCGGGAAGCCCGATCCTGTTGCCGCCGAGCGCAGTACCGCATTGTTGACCGTCCGCGTGACATCCCACGGCTCGGTGTCACCGAACTCCCACGCTCGCGACGCTCCGGTGGGCTCCCCCATCGCACCCGCCTTGCGGGTGTCTCGCTCGCCGCCGCGTCGGGACAGCTTTCCCGCGACGTCCTTGAGCGCAGACTGCCCCAGCTGACGCATCGCTTTGGGTGACAGACGCCATTGCCCGTCGGCACCCTTGTCCATGAAACCCTGCTGCTGCAGGGCCTTTTCGAGCTCGGCGAGCATTCTGGCATCGGCCGCCGCCTCGGGCCCGAGTTGCTTCAGCAGGGCGTCGGCATCGATGTCGTCCAGTGCGGCACCGTTGTACTGCTGCGAGAGCTGGTTTCCCAGGTTCTCGAGGTCGGCGATGTCCTGGAGCGCACCGGTACCGTCGCCGAGTCCCATACCGTTCTCGCCGCGGAAGTTCTGCGAGCCGTCCCAATCCTCACCGGGCCGGGCCTGCTGGAGATTCTGATCGAGTTGATCAAGCTGGTTCAGCAGATTCGAGTCGCCGAAGGCCTGCTGTGCCAACGCATCGAGCTCGGCCCGCTGCTCGGGCGTCAGAGAGTTGCGCAACCGCTGCGCCGCTGCCGCCCGCTGGGCGAGCGAGTCCAACAACTCGTCGACATTCTCGGGGTTCTCCGGGAAATGCTGACCGTGCTTGTCCATGAACTTCTCGAACTGCTCGTCGGTGTCCTCGCCCTTGTTGTGGGCGTCGAGCAATTCGTTGAGGTCCTTCAGCATGTCGCTGATGGCCTGGCGATCTTCCTCGGTGGCACCTTCGAGAGCTTGCTTCATGCCCGCGAAACGCTGATCGAGCATTTCGCGTCCGAGCAGATCCTTGATCTTCTCGTAGTTCTCGCGACCCTCGGACGAGCGCCAGTCGTAGTCCGAAAGCTCCTGCACCGCTTGCGCAGTGGACGGAGACAGATCGCCGATCTGCATCTCTTGGAAGCGAGCATCGTCGTCGAGAGCACGCGCCAACGCCTTGCGCTCCTCGAGTACTGCCTTGTCCAGCAGCTCACGTACTTCCTGCAGCGTGCCGTCGAGGTTGTTCTTCTTCAACAGATCTCGACGACGCTTCGCGGCCTGCGCGGCCAGGTCGTCGAGCCCGCGCATGTTCTTCGTCCCGCGACGCAGCATCTCCTGCAATGCCCGACGCGGTGACGCGCCCTTGAGCACGTCCTCGCCGATCGCGTCGAGCGCCTCGCGCAGATCCACCGGTGGCGCAAGGGGATCCGGACCGTCGTGATACCGCCCGTATCTGGAACGACGCATCAGCTGTACACCGTCTGACCGTCGTCGTCGGGGTCCTTGGAGATGCGACGCGCGAGGTAGAGGCCCTCGAGGGCAAGTTCCACGGCGGCTGCCTTTTCCCCGTCCGAGGTGGCGTTCAGCCGCTCGTGGATGTCGCCGATGACCTCGACGTCGGGCAGCTCGTCGAGCAGCGCTTTGGCGGTGATGCGGTCGCCGGTGACGATCGGTTCGCCGGTCTCCACTGCCGTCACCAGAGCGGCGAGGTTGATGCCGCCCAGGTGTGCTCGGACGGTGTCCGCAGTCGCGCGGCGCAGCATGTGTTCGAGCACCTCGATTTCGCGGCCTTCTTCGCCGGATTCGAATTCGACCTTGCCGCGCAGCACCTCGATGATGGTGCCGAGATCCACCGGCCGGGCCACGGGCTCGGCCTCCCCCAGGATTGCGGCTCGGTGAACGGCTGCGGCAGCGATGGTTTCGGCTGCGGCGATCGCGAATCGGGCGGAAACGCCGGAGCGCTGGTCCACCGACGGCGACTCGCGCAGCAGTCGGGTGAATCGGGCCAACACCTCGAGCAGGTAGGTCGGGACTGCGGCCTGCAGCTCCGCTTCCTGATCGATGACGGCCACCTCGGCGTCGAGTTCGAGGGGGTAGTGAGTCCTGATCTCGGCTCCGAAGCGGTCCTTGAGCGGGGTGATGATGCGTCCGCGATTGGTGTAGTCCTCGGGGTTCGCACTCGCGACCAACATGACGTCGAGCGGCAGACGAAGCGTGTAGCCGCGGACCTGGATGTCGCGCTCCTCCATGACGTTGAGCAACGACACCTGGATGCGCTCGGCGAGGTCGGGGAGCTCGTTGATCGCCACGATGCCGCGGTGGCTACGCGGGACCAGGCCGAAGTGAATGGTTTCCGGGTCGCCGAGGCTGCGGCCCTCGGCCACCTTCACCGGATCGACGTCGCCGACGAGGTCGGCCACCGAGGTATCCGGGGTCGCGAGCTTCTCGGCGTACCGCTCGCTGCGATGCCGCCACTCGACGGGAAGGTCGTCGCCGAGTTCCTTCACCTTCCTGATGCTGGCGGGAGTGATCGGCTCGTATGGATGCTCGCCCAGTTCGGCTCCGGCGATCACCGGCACCCACTCGTCGAGCAACAAATTCAGGGTGCGCAGCAGTCGCGTCTTGCCCTGACCGCGCTCGCCGAGCAGAACCACGTCGTGACCGGCCAGAATCGCGCGCTCGAACTGCGGCAACACCGTCGAGCCGAATCCGACGATCCCCGGCCACGGATCTGTGCCGTCGCGCAATGCCTTCAGAAGATTTTCCCGCAACTCTTCCTTGATCGACCGCTGCCGATGTCCGGATGCCTTGAGTTCGCCGAGAGTGGAGATGCCAGGTTTGGTAGAGGTCACTTCTCCACGCTACGAGCGTTTGCCGAAAGCTGCCATCGAGAGCGGGGTTCCCGTTCCGCCGAGCTCGAAGTTATGGACAGAAATCGGGCGGATTTCGTCCATAACTTCGAGTTCGGCGGTCGATGCACACTTCGGCCCAAGATCGATCACAGCGGCATAACTGTGGACAACTATTTAGTTCATCCACAGCCAGCGCTCGGCCACTTTTCGCGCGAATCCGATGCCACTCTGCGTACATGGACAGCGCACCTTTCGTCGGATCCGAGGCGGTGGCCAACGGGTTGGTCACGCGCCAACAGCTCCGGCAGCACTTTCGTCGCATCTATCGCGACGTATACATCGACCCGAACAGCGATCTGGATGCGCCTACCAAGGCAAGAGCAGCGTGGTTGTACTCCCGAGGCAAGGCAGTGGTCTCAGGAATCAGCGCTGCGGCGGTGCACGGATCTGGCTGGATATCCGCCGACAGCGATGCCGAGCTCATCTGGGCGGAACACCGCCAGAAGATGGGCGGCCTTCGCATCGGCTTCGACGAGCTGCCAGCGGGAGAAATCGAGACGATCGACGGCTTGGTAGTCACCACATCGGCGCGAACTGCATACGACCTCGGTCGACGCAGGCCGTTCGGAACCGCCGTGGCACGACTGGATGCACTCTGCCGAGCCACTGGAGTCGGCGTTCACGACATCGCCAGGCTTGCCGAGAACCATCGAGGTGCCCGTGGCATCGTTCAGCTCAGGGCCGTGCTCGCTGTGGTCGACGCGGGTTCGGAATCACCACAGGAGACACGCACCCGACTGGCCCTCATGGACGCAGGCCTACCCCGCCCACAAACTCAGATCGAGGTGGTGGGTCCGGATGGGAGAGTTTTCGCCCGCATCGACATCGGCTGGGCACGGTGGAAGGTCGCGGTCGAATACGACGGCGAACAACACTGGTCGGACGAGAAGCAGCGGGCCTGGGACATCGAGCGTCAACACCTGCTCGAAGCAATGGGCTGGACGGTGATCCGAGTCAGCGCGATGCAATTGCGCACCGATCCATGGGGCGTCGCGGCGAGAGTTCGAGACAAACTGCGTGCCGCCGGGGCAAAGGTCTAGCCGAACTCGAAGTTATGGACGGATTTCGCCGGAAATCCATCCATAACTTCGAGCTCGGCGTCAGGCACTAGTGCGCGAAGTGTCGCGATCCCGTCAGATACAGCGTCACGCCTGCATCCTGCGCCGCGGCGATCACTTCGTTGTCGCGTACCGAACCACCCGGCTGCACAACGGCTTTGACGCCTGCGGTCATCAGTACCTGCAAACCGTCGGGGAACGGGAAGAAGGCATCGGAGGACGCCACCGAGCCGACGACGCGATCCCCGGCTCGCTGAACGGCGAGGTGGGCGGCATCGACGCGGTTGACCTGGCCCATTCCGACGCCGACCGAGGCACCGTCGTGGGCGAGCAGGATCGCGTTGGACTTCACGGCCCTACCTGCGCGCCAGGCGAATTCGAGATCCTTCAGGGTCTGCTCGTCGGCAGGCTCGCCGGCAGCGAGGGTCCAGTTGGCAGGATTGTCGCCGTCTGCGTCGAGAACGTCGCGCTGCTGCAGCAGTGCGCCGCCGGAGATCGGCTTGAGTTCGACGCCCGAGGTGGACGGCACCTCCGCCAGCAGCACACGAATGTTCTTCTTGCGCTGCAGCACTCCGAGAGCACCGTCGGCGTAGGACGGCGCGATGATGACCTCGGTGAAGATCTCGGCCACCTGCTCGGCCATCTCGACGGTGACCTCGCGGTTGGCTGCGATGACGCCGCCGTAAGCACTCACCGGATCGCACGCGTGGGCCTTGCGGTGCGCCTCGGCGATGTCGTTGCCGACAGCGATACCGCACGGGTTGGCATGCTTGATGATCGCGACGGTGGGGTCGGCATGATCGAACGCCGCCCGCCACGCTGCATCGGAATCGGTGAAGTTGTTGTACGACATCTCTTTACCGTGCAGCTGCTCCGCCCGCGCGATGCCGGAGCTTGCAGGATCGACGTAGAGCGCCGCAGCCTGGTGCGGGTTCTCGCCGTAGCGAAGCACGGCCGAGCGATCCCAGGTTCCGCCGATCCATTCCGGAAACGACGATTCGGTATCGGGGGTCAGCACATTGCTCATCCACGACGCCACCGCGACGTCGTAGGCGGCCGTGTGCTGAAAAGCCTGTGCCGCAAGGGAAGTCCGCTCGGCGAGGGTGAATCCGCCACCGGCCACGGCCGTGAGCACGTCCTCGTAGCGGGCCGGGTCGACCACCACGGCAACCGAGGGGTGATTCTTGGCTGCGGCGCGCACCATCGACGGTCCGCCGATGTCGATCTGTTCGACGCATTCGTCCGGCGTCGCCCCGCTGGCGACGGTCTCGGTGAACGGGTACAGGTTCACCACGACGAGCTCGAACGCCTCGATGCCCAGTTCCTCGAGCTGCGAAAGGTGTTCGGGCTTACGGGTATCGGCGAGCACGCCGGCATGCACCCGAGGATGCAGCGTCTTGACGCGACCTTCGAGGGTCTCGGGGAATCCGGTGAGATCCTCGACCTTGGTGACCGGGATTCCGGCGTCGGCGATCTTGCTCGCCGTCGATCCGGTGGACACGAGAGCGACGCCCGCACCGTGCAAGCCGGTCGCCAGTTCGATCAGTCCGGTCTTGTCGTAGACGCTGACCAGCGCGCGGCGCACTGCTTTACGTTCACTCATCGGATTATCTGAGCCTTTCGTCCATCGGAGGTGACACCTGTGGTGGCCACGGCTGCGATCACGTCGACCAGCAACCGTCGCTCGACAATCTTGATGCGTTCGTGCAGAGCAGCTTCGTCGTCGCCGTCGAGAACCGGTACGGCTTCCTGCGCCAGGATCGGCCCGGTATCGACGCCGGAATCGACCAGATGAACCGTCGAACCGGTCAGTTTGACGCCGTGGTCGAGAGCGTCCCGCACAGCATGTGCGCCGGGGAACGACGGCAGGAGCGCGGGGTGAGTGTTGACGATGCGTCCGGTGAAGGCCCCGAGAAATTGCGGGCCGAGGATCTTCATGAAACCGGCGGTGACGACGAGATCGGGCTCGTGCGCCAGAACGGCGTCGGTGAGCGCGATGTCCCACTGGGCTCGATCGGCGTAGTCCTTCAGTCCGACTCGAAAGTTCGGCATTCCGGCCTCGTCGGCACGGCGGGCTGCGTCGCACTCTCGATCGACTCCGACGGCGACGATGCGCGCGGGATAGCTCTCGGCAGCAGTCGCGGAGATGAGCGACTGCAGAAGCGAGCCGGTCCCCGATGCGAGGACGACGACCCGCGCGGGTGTCTCACGCAAGGCAGTCAGCGCACTACTCCTGAATTGTCGAGGCGGATCGTTCGAGCCAGCGGAAAGCCTAGTCGCTGCGCCGCAGAGCCCTACCGGGCAGGTCCGTCCCGGTCTCCTGGAGGTGCAACGACCTCGGCATCCAGCGGTTCGGCGGTAGCGGCCTCGACGATCGCGTCCGGTTCTTCGGCCGCTGGCATCTCGGCCGGGACGTCGTCGACGACCTCCGCCTCGACGACATCCTCGACCACCTCGGTCTGTTCGTCGTCCTCCGATTCGGACGGGGCGGTCTCGGACGGGTCAGGCTCGGATGGGGCCGGTTCGATCGCCAACTCGGCCACAGGTACCGGAGTCGGAGCGGGATCGTCGCGAGTCGGCTCGGGTTCTGCTCGACGCCACACGACGAAGGCTGCGGACGCGGAACCGACGACGGCCAGCCACGCGAACGTCAGCAGCCCGAAGCTCCAGACGGTGACTTCGACTGTTCCGAACGTGCCGAGGTTTCCGCCCGCGGCGTAGCCGAGCAGTGCTGCGAGCGCTCCGGTCGCGGCCGCAACGACCCATACCGAGGACACTGCAACCTGGATGTCGGCGCTGCGGATGGCGCAGTCGCGGCCGAGCAGCAGTCCGGCACCGATAGGGACGACGAGCATGACGACCCAGATCGTCTGGGCCGATCCTTCGGGGAGGACGGCCAGGATCGGCAGCGGTGGTAGCGGTCCTCCGGTGGTGGAGAACAGGCTGACCGACGCCTCGCCGAACCCGGCTGTGGAACCGGTGGCCACCGCGAGTGCACCGATGACGATGTTGGGGAGATAGAGCACGGACAGCACGGTCAGCCCGAGCATGCCGACAACATCGCCTCCGCTCTCGAGCAGTGCGCCGGCGGTCTCCCAGGAGACGAGCAGGGCGAGCAGTACGACCGCCGCCCCGCCTGCAGCGAGGATCGACAGCGCGCGCACGAAGGGCGCAACGAGCGCGCGAACCCAGTCCGGAAGTCCGCGGCGGATCACCACCGAGTCCCAGCACGCGAAGAGCAGACCGGTTCCGGATGCGGCCGCGTGCACGCCTGCGACCCAGGAGAAGGCCACGAGAGCATTGGGACTGGACAGTCCGATGACGGTGGACGCATCCTTGGCGACGGCCAGAGCGATGGCGGTGACGGCGAGCGGGCCGGCCATCGACGCCGCGAATACCCACCGAAGCACGCGACGGTCGGTGTCGGAGTCCACCGCGTGGTGGACGGTACGAGCGACGGACCAGCCGATGATCAGGGTCGGCAGCAGCGGTGCGACACCCAGGGAGGTGCCGCCGATGCTCAGGGGCACCAGGTGCACGGCGAACCACGAACCGGCGATCGCTCCGAGCGTTCCGGTGAGGTCGCTGTTGGCCGAGACGAGGGTGACCAGAGCAAGGGTCGTCGCGATCACCACGACGAGTCCGGAGGTCTTGAAGGCCACTGCGGCGAGCATGCGCGACTGATCGGGCGTCGGTCCGGTGCTCGCGCGGGGAGCCCGGGCGGCCGCGCGTCGCGTCTCTCGGTTCAATAGATCGCTCATCGCAACGAGAGTCGCATCATCTTCGCGGCGCGCCGGTCAGGCGCGCCGCGAAGTGGGTTGTGATGCCTGAATCAGTCGTTCTTCTTCTCGTCGTCCACAGCAGGAGTGGCACCGAACGACTGCGTGGGCGCGCCGTACGGCGTCGACTGCTCGCCCGATTCGGGCTCGTCCGACTTCGCCGGAGGCTGGCCGTATCCCGAAGGCTGGCCGTATCCCGAAGGCTGGCCGTACTGGTACTGGTTCGGCGGATAGGCCTGCCCGCTCGGACCGGTGTACGGCGGCGGTGCATAGCCGCCCTGAGGCGACGAGGGGTTGGGGGCGGACTGTCCGTACGGCGGCTGCCCACCCGGGTTGTAGGAATGCTGACCCGACGCCTGTCCGCTCGGTGCTTGACCGCTGAGACCTTGACCGCTGGGACCTTGACCGCTGGGACCTTGACCGAAGTTCGACGAGGTTCCCTGGGGCTGGCCGTACGACGGCGGATTGCCGTAGGCCTGCGGTTGCGAGGGTCCACCGAACGACGTCGTCGGCGCGTTGTACGGGTTCTGCTGGCCGTATCCGGGCTGCTGATTCTGGTTGCCGTAGCCCGCAGGCTTGGGAGCCGGAGCCTTGACGATGCCCGCGTCGAGCAGCAGTGCCAGCACCGCGGCGGCTGCTTGGACGAAGCCCAGGACGAGCACCAGGATCGCACCGATACCGAGCGAGCTGGTGGTGCTGGCGAACTCGTTGCCCTCTGCGCTGGGCAGGCTGAACGACTGGAAGACCAGCACCAGCCAGCCGGCGATCGCCAGGGCGGCAACCACGGCCTGGTTCCTGGCGTCCTTCTGTATGAGCGAGGCACCGGCGATCAAGCCCGCTGCCAGCAGCAGAGCAACCGACACCGCGCTTCCGCCGGAGGCGAAGAAGGTGGTGCTGAACGACGTCTGGATGCTGCTCGGCAGTTCCTGAGACGAGGTGACCTCGGCGGTGACGAGGTCCAGCAGGCCGAGCAGGAAGGTGACGACGCCGAGTCCGAGGATCACGAACGTGAGAATTTTCGGCAGATTCGCCAGTCCTGATCCGGGCGACTTACGTCCGGACGCGGCCGGCCCTGGTCCGGCCGGTGCCGAGGTGCCCGGCACCGGAGGGCCGAAGGGATTGGACACCGACGGCTGGTGAAAGGGCTGGTTCTGTCCTGGATGACCCTGCGGGTTGGACGACGGCTGATTCGGCGAGGACGACGGGCCGTAGGACGGGCCACCTCCGCCGTAGCCACCAGAGTTGGAGCCCCCTGTTTCAGGGCCGCCGGGCGAGTAGGTCATCGCGTCTCCTCATCTGAGATTGTCCGTACCCCAGGTCGGTCGGGTCCGAGAACTCACGCTACTGCACGGACCCGACCGATCACGGAACCGAAAGGTCAGCGGGCTGCCACCAACTCCTGGTCGTTCGCCTCGGCGGCCTCGAGTTCGCGAACCAGCGGCAGGACTTTCGCCCCGAAGTACTCGATCTCCTCCTGGAAGTGCAGGAAGCCGCCGAGAATCAGATCGACGCCGCGGCGACGGTAGGCCACGATGCGCTCGGCCACCTGCTCCGGGGTGCCGATCAACTGCGTCTTGAACCCGTCGTTGTACTGAACGAGGTCCTCGAACGTCGAGTCGGCCCACATTCCCTTCTTGTCGCCCGTCGAATTGCCGGCCTGTTGCACCGCTCCCTTGAAACCTTCGACGGCAGGCTTGTTGGCCTTCTCGATGATCTCGCGCAATGTGTCTCGCGCTTCCTTCTCGCTGTCTCGCGCGATGATGAAGCCGTTGAGCCCGAACTTGACCTCACGCTGGTGATCACGCGCGACGCGTCGGAGATTGTCGAGTTGCTCGGTGACGCCGTCGAAATCTTTGCCGTTGCTGAAGTACCAGTCCGAGTACCGTCCGGCATTCTCCTGCGCTGCAGACGAATTGCCGCCCTGGAACAGTTCCGGGTTGGGACGACCGGGAGTGTTCAGCGGTTTGGGCTTGAGGGTGAAGTCGTGGATCCGATAGAAGTCGCCCCGGAAGTCGACGTCGTCCTCGGTCCAGATCTTGCGCAGCACCTGCAGGAATTCTGCACTGCGACGGTATCTTTCGTCATGTTCGAGCCATGGCTCGCCGAGGTGGGTGAACTCGTCCTTGAACCAGCCACTGACGACGTTGACGGCGAAGCGGCCGTTGGACAAGTGATCCGCGGTTGCGCCGAGCTTGGCCAGTACCGCCGGCTGCCACAGCCCGGGATGCACTGCAGCAATGACTTTGAGCCGTTCGGTGGCCAACAGCAACGCAAGCGAGAAGCTGGTCGACTCGTGCTGGAACTCGGCCCCGTAGCTGGCTTCGTAGCGAACCTGACTCAGGGCGTACTCGAATCCGTTGTTCTCGGCCGTCTGCGCCAGCTTCTTGTTGTACTCGTAATCCCAGCTGGTGCGCTGTTCGATGGTGCTGGTGACCAGGCCTCCCGAGACATTGGGAACCCAGTATGCGAATTTGATCGCGTCGGTGATCTTTTCGGTGCTCATGTGTGCGTCATCCTTCGGCGGATCAATGTGCCATCCACGCGCTCAGATGGTGTGAATGGCACATTCATCCGGAAATCGGGGGTCGGATCGGGGCCAGAAAGGTGGGGACTACGAGTACCAGGTGGGCTCGGGCAGTTCGCCCGTGAGAACCCAGCGCCCGACCTCGCGTCGCTTGTATGCGACCGGATCGTGCAGGGTGTGCGTACGTACGTTGCGCCAGAAGCGGTCGAAGCCGTACTTGCTGGCCGTCGCACGCGCGCCGAGCGCCTCGAACACCGTCGAGGTGATCTCCAGCGAGACCTCGGTTGCGCGAGCCTTGACGGCGGCGACGCGTACCTCGTGATCACCGCGCCCCTCGGCGGTGACGTTCCAGGCGTTGTCGTGAATCTTCTGTCCCTCCAATGCAACTGCGTCGGCGAGAGCTTCGACGGCCCAGAGCTTGGCGGTCAGATCGCCGTAGATGTCGATGATGTACGGCTCGTCGACGGCCTTGTCCACGGTGCTGTGCAGCCAGGCACGGGTTTTGTCCTTGGTGTACGACGCGGCCTCCTCCAGTGCGCCCCTCGCGATACCGAGGTAGAAGTTGGCGAACACCAGCTGGATGGTCGGCACGTTGAGGGTGTTGTAGACGCGCGGCTGAAAAGCTTTGTCCACGAACCCTGCTGCGCTGGCCCAGTCGACGCGAACCTTGTCGATGGTGACACTGCCACTCTCGGTCTGGCGCTGGCCGATGTTGTCCCAATCGTCATGGAAGGACAGTCCCTCGATGTTCGACGGCACGATCGCGAACACGTGATCGGTGCTGCCTTCGAGTGCGCCTTCGAGCACGGTGACGTCGGAGACGCGACTGCCGGTGGAGAAGGTCTTCTTGCCGTCGAACACGATGGTGTCACCCTCGTCGGTGACGGCGACATCGTTGTCGCGAGGATTGACGGCTCCGCCGAAGAACCACTTGTTCTTCGTCGCGTCCGCTTCGACGGCCTCGATCTGTTCGGGGGTGCCGACGAGTCGTGCGGCCCAGAACCACAGCAGGTGGTATCCGAGCAGCTGACCGATCGAACCGTCGGCTTTCGAGACGGTGCGAATCACCTGGTAGGCCGTGGGCCAATCCTGTCCTGCGCCACCGTGTTCGACGGGGCCGAGCAGGGTGACGAGGCCGGAGTCCTTGAGTAACTGGACCTCGGCGGTGGGGATCTCGCGGCCCTTGTCGCGAGCGACGGCGTCGACAGCGAGGAGTTGAGCTACCTCACCGGCGCGGGAAATCCATCCGGCAGCAGTCGTGGGAGCGTCGGGCCAGTTCTTGGTGAGGGCACGGTTTTCGGTGGTTGTCATGACGCTCAGTGAAGTCCGGCTCCGAGCCCGGGACCACACTTCGAATCAGCGTGATTTCAACAGCGCCGTCAGCTCCGCAGAATTTTCTCCATCTTCTTGCCCTTGGCGAGTTCGTCGATCAGCTTGTCCAGGTATCGGATTTTCTGCATCAGAGGGTCCTCGACGTTCTCGACGCGAATGCCGCAGACGACTCCGGTGATCAGGGTCGCGTTCGAGTTGAGGTCCGCTGCCGCGAAGAACTCGTCGAACGTCGTGTCATCCTTCAGGTGGCGCTCGAGAGTTGGCTGATCGAAGCCGGTGAGCCACCGAATGATTTCGTCGACCTCGGCTTTCGTCCGACCTTTGCGCTCGGCCTTGTTCACGTAG
>NZ_LVCU01000231.1:0-4796 GCF_001647185.1 Rhodococcus sp. EPR-147 | reverse complement strand
GACGTGTGCAGTGGTCCATTGACGCGAACCGGGGCGCGCGCACGAAAAAACCCGCCACCGAAGTCGGTGGCGGGCTTTCCCAATGGTGAGACTTACTTGACCGACAGCGATTCCAGGATTTCGCGCGCGAGGGCCGCGGTCTCGGACGGCGTCTTGCCGACCTTGACGCCTGCGGCCTCGAGTGCGTCCTTCTTGGCCTGCGCGGTTCCCAGCGAGCCGGAGACGATGGCGCCTGCGTGGCCCATGGTCTTGCCCTCGGGAGCGGTGAAGCCTGCGACGTAGCCGACGACCGGCTTGGTCACGTTGGCCTTGATGTAGTCGGCTGCGCGCTCTTCGGCGTCGCCGCCGATCTCACCGATCATGACGATGATCTTGGTGTCGGGGTCCGCTTCGAATGCCTCGATGGCGTCGATGTGGGTGGTTCCGATGACGGGGTCGCCGCCGATGCCGATGGCGGTCGAGAAGCCGAAGTCACGCAGCTCGAACATCATCTGGTAGGTCAGCGTGCCGCTCTTGGAGACCAGGCCGATGGGGCCGGTTCCCGAGATGTTGGCGGGCGTGATGCCGACGAGAGCCTCACCGGGGGTGATGATTCCGGGGCAGTTGGGCCCGATGATGCGGGTCTTCTTGCCCTTCTCCACGTTGTAGGCCCACGCGTACGCGGAGTCCTGCACGGGGATGCCCTCGGTGATGACGACGAGCAGCGGGATCTCGGCGTCGATGGCCTCGACGATGGCGTCCTTGGAGAATGCCGGCGGGACGAACGCGATGGAGACGTCCGCTCCGGTCTTCTCCATGGCCTCGGCGACGGAGCCGAAGACCGGGAGTTCGATGTCGTTGCCGTCGGCGTCGACGTGCTTGACCGTGGTTCCGGCCTTACGTGCGTTGACGCCACCGACGACCTGGGTTCCGGCCTTGAGCATCAGGGCGGTGTGCTTGGTGCCTTCGCCGCCGGTGATGCCCTGGACGATGACCTTGTTGTCCTTGTTCAGAAAGATAGACATTGTTTCCTCTACTTCGCTGCCAGCTCGGCGGCCTTGTCGGCGCCCTCGTCCATGGTTCCGGCGAGCGTCACCAGCGGGTGCGCGGCGTCGGCGAGAATCTTGCGGCCCTCTTCGACCTTGTTGCCGTCGAGACGGACGACCAGCGGCTTGTTGGCGTCGTCGCCCAGCTTCTTCAGTGCGCCGACGATGCCGTTGGCTACTGCGTCGCACGCGGTGATTCCGCCGAAGACGTTGACGAACACGCTCTTGACCTGCTCGTCACCGAGGATGACGTCGAGGCCTGCGGCCATGACCTCGGCCGATGCGCCGCCGCCGATGTCGAGGAAGTTGGCGGGCTTGACGCCGCCGTGTGCCTCGCCCGCGTATGCGACGACGTCGAGGGTCGACATGACCAGTCCGGCACCGTTTCCGATGATGCCGACCTGTCCGTCGAGCTTGACGTAGTTGAGGTCGTTCTCCTTGGCCTTGGCCTCGAGGGGATCGGCTGCGTCCTTGTCCTCGAACTCGGCGTGGCCGGCCTGACGGAAGTCTGCGTTGGCGTCGAGCGTCACCTTGCCGTCGAGGGCCAGGATCTGATCGTCCGGGGTGCGAACCAGCGGGTTGACCTCGACCAGGAGAGCGTCTTCGTTGATGAAGACCTCCCACAGCTTCTGGATGGTCACCGCAGCGGCGTCGAGCACCTCGGCGGGAAGCTTGCCCTTTTCAGCGATTTCACGAGCAAAAGCAAGGTCGACACCCTTGACGGCGTCGACCGGGATACGTGCGAGTGCGTCGGGGTTCTCCTCCGCCGTCACCTCGATTTCGACGCCACCCTCGACCGAACACATGGCGAGGTAGGTGCGGTTGGTGCGATCGAGCAGGAAGGAGATGTAGTACTCCTCGGCGATGTCGGAGGCTTCTGCAACGAGAAGCTTCTTGACGACATGGCCCTTGATGTCGAGTCCGAGAATCGCTTCTGCGTTCTCGGTGGCTGCTGCGACGTCCTTGGAGTACTTGACGCCACCGGCCTTGCCGCGGCCGCCGACCTTGACCTGTGCCTTGACCATTACTGGCTTGCCGATTTCTTCGGCAATCTGTGTTGCTCCGGCGACCGTGTCGGTGACACGACCGGCGGAGGTGGGTACGCCATGCTTGGCGAACAATTCCTTCGCCTGGTATTCGAAGAGATCCATCAGCTCACCGTCTCGTCTACGTTGACGCCCGCTCCAGGGGTGTGAGCGGGTCTGAGCATGGACTTTATCCAGGTGTCCCGACAGCGCATCGGGCGCATGCATGCTATGTGGCCTATCTCACCGCCACCGGCTCGATGAAACGGCCGTCACCGATCGGCGCGGCGGGCCGAAAGTGCCGCGGCGACACCGAGAACGACGATTCCCGCCACCAACGGGAGCACCGCAGGGCCCATTTCCGGATCGGTGGCGCGTGCAGATGTCAGCGGCCAGGACGCCAGATGGACTATGCCTGCGACGGCTGCTCCGCCGAGCAGGACGCTGCCGCGTGCGGCCCGAGCTCGCGCCGCGACGACGGCGGCCACGATCACTCCGACGGCGAACAGCATCTGCCCCCAGGTGTCCCAGCCCCACGGAAATTCGGTGACGGTGGCGGCAGTGAAATCGCTGCCCCGATACAGCGGCAGGGCCAGGCCCACAGCGAGAAGTGCTGCACCGAACAAGCCGGTACCGAGCACCACGCCGTCGGTTGATGCGTCCGCGGACGTGTCGACGTCGTCGCGTTCGGCCGAGCCGGCGAACAGGGCCAGTAGTCCGGTGGCGGCCGCTGCGACGACGCCCGCGATGATCGCCAGAGCGCCGATGCCGGCACCGACGCCGTCCACGTCCTCGGCGAGCACCACCGACTGCAGCACCCCAGCCGCAGCGGCCACCGCGCCGAGCCAGAACATCGAGACGAAGGGCCGCGCAGCCGAGGCGAATTCGGAGAACAGCAGCGGCACCGAACCCAGAATCATCACGAACCCCGCGACCATCACCACGCGAGTGGCCAATATCTGAGGCACGGCGATCCCCGAGTCGGTCTCCAGAATCGGCAACAACGATCCGACGACGAACAGCACACCTGCAAGAACGCCGACGCTGCCGGCCGCGGCATGCCACCTCGTCGATCCGAGGCCTGCGACACCGCGGACACCTCGCGCACCCGACTCGCGCTGCTGCGCTCTCTCCAGCGCCCGACGGTCACGCGCAGCAGCGACGGGTGCAAGCACTGCGCCGCAGATCAGCAGTCCGAGACCCGCCAGCGTTCCCAGATAGGCACCGAGCCCGGCGTCGACCCGAGCTCCGGTGCTCAGCCCAGCGAGCAGACCGACCCCGGCGAAACCGAGTACGCCGAGCCCGGCACCGACGGCCGCACCCGACGCCACCTGCGGCGACAGGGAGGCCAGGGCCGACGCAGCCACCACGAGCGCCGCGATACCGACGACTCCGGAGCCCACCGCTACGAACACCGGCGACTCCACCACCGCCGTCACGATCACCACCGGATCGGACGAGCGGTACAGCGAGGCGAACGCCGCAACGGCCGCCAGCACACCGAATACGCCGAGCAGCGTCGCGAGCAACGGTCCGACACGACCCGCCGCCGCGCGCCCCACGTGTTCCGAATACACCGAGTGGCCGTACCCGTCACCGAGCCCGGCGCGGTGCACCGCAGACCACCCCGCAATACCCGCCAGCACCGACACAGCGTGACCGGCGAGCAGAACATAGGCACCGGCGGTCGCGTCGAGCATGGCGGCGCTCAGCGGGCGGAAGAGCTCGAGCCGATTCGCATCGATGGGATCGGACAGCAGGGCAACGTCGAGCAACGTGAGGCCGAGTGCCACTGCGCCGTATCCGGCCAGCAGAGCTGCGGCGAATTCGACGCGTTTGCCGACCACACCCACCGCGGCTCCGAGGACAACGACGACGGGGACGGCAGCGGCCAGGATCGCGGCCGCCATTGCCCCGGTACCCACCGGCGAACCGTCGGCGCTGCGGACGACGCCGATCAGCTGGGCCGCCACTGCGGCAACCGCAGCGATCAGAGCGAGTGCGACGGCAAGCGCGATGCGCGGAGTGGGCGACGGATCGTCGGCTCGGCCGAACTCTCCGTCCTGGGGTCGGATTCGCTGCGGTTCCGCTCGCTCGGAGCCGGAGGCGGACGAGTCGTCGAAGGTGGGAGTCGGCACTCGGATCACGGTATCGGCTCGATCGATGCGAGAACCGTTACTGTCACCGTGTGCCGTCCACGTGTTCTCGTGTCCGATTACGAATGTGGCCCGTCACGACATAACCGCTGGTCGCCTTGTGAGCCATCTCACATATGCCGCCGGTTTGGGCTGTTAACTTGCGCGCCTCGCAATCATTTCGTTACCGTCTGCCGAGTCTTTCAGTAACGGCCAGGTCACGGATAACGGAGGTTGTAGGTCTTGCAGCAACACCGTGCGTCCTTCACATCGAGCAGATTCTCTCGACCCTCGGCCGAAGACGCGACCACGGTCTACAGCTACGAGCCCGCCGCCGCACCTGCCGACAACGGTGCTTACGACGCGTACGCCTATCCCGCGTACCAGTACGCCGAGGCCGAGTACGTCGATACCGCCTACGTCGCAGCCGATGAGTCGCCGACCGTCGTCACCACGTTCGCCACCACCGCAGACGCCACCCCCGTGGCCCGTCGCGGCGGCGCACACCGCATCCCCCTTCCCCCCACCGCACTCAAGGGCCGAGCTGCAGTTCTCGCAGTGGCCGCAGGTGCGGTCGTCGCGGCCGGCCAGGCCGTCGTCAACGACGACGC
>NZ_LVCU01000230.1:0-13457 GCF_001647185.1 Rhodococcus sp. EPR-147 | reverse complement strand
CACCGAGGTCGAAGCCGACTCGTCCAGCGCGACGCCGTCGGAGGCTCCGCAGATCCTCAGCATCGCTGCGCCGGTGGATCTGAGCCAGTTCAACGACCTGCTCGCCAAGGGCCAGCGCTTCAGCGAAGAGCGTGCCGCCCGCGAAGCAGCTGCTCGCAGGCCGCTGTTCGCGTTGCCGGCGCAGGGCACCTACACCTCCAACTTCGGCACCCGCTGGGGCGTCCTCCACGCCGGCGTCGATGTTGCCAACGCCATCGGAACCCCGATCTACGCCGTCGCCGACGGCAAGGTGATCGACTCCGGTCCGGCCGCAGGCTTCGGCATGTGGGTTCGCGTGCAGCACGCCGACGGCACGATCACCGTCTACGGCCACATCGACACCTCGACCGTCACCGTCGGTCAGGACGTCATGGCAGGCGATCAGATCGCGACGATGGGCAACCGCGGCTTCTCCACCGGCCCGCACCTGCACTTCGAGGTCCACCTTCCGGGCGAGGTCAAGATCGACCCGCTTCCGTGGCTCGCTTCCCGAGGAATCTCCCTCGGCCCAGAGATGGACTGAGTACACCAGCTTTCGACTCGAAAGCCGGACCCCGCTGTTGCAGGGTCCGGCTTTCGCGTTCTCTGCTCTGTTACAGCTTGGTCATCGGGACGCCGCCGATGAGCATCATCTTCACGCGACCAGCCGAACCGAAGTCGACCAACACCATCGCCTTGACTCCGGCACCGGTCGATTCCAGCACCGTACCCAGGCCGTACTTGTCGTGGCTGACTCGATCGCCCACAGCGAGAACGAGGTTCGAGTTACGCCCCTTGGCGGCACCGAAACTCGGCGTCGAACTCTGGCCGCGATTCGAGGAGCCGTAGCTGCCGGAGCCGTAGCTGTTCGAGCCGTAATTGTTCGAGCCGTATCCGCCACCCGATCCGTAGCTGCCGGATCTGCCCCCGCCGATGGCTCGGCCTCCCCCGGTGCCCGGATCCTCGCGTCGCCAGTCGATCAAGTGCTGCGGAACTTCCTGCAGGAAGCGCGATTCCGGATTCGCGATGGGCTGCCCCCATGCCGAGCGCATGATCGCGCGCGTGAGGTAGAGCCGCTGCCGCGCACGGGTGATCCCCACGTATGCCAGGCGTCGCTCCTCGGACAGTTCGTTGGGGTCACCGAGCGCCCGCATGTGCGGGAATTGGCCGTCCTCCCAACCCGTCACGAAGACGACCGGGAATTCCAGACCCTTCGCGGTGTGCAGCGTCATCAGGGTGACGACGCCGGTACCCGAATCGGGGATCTGATCGGTGTCGGCCACCAGAGAGACCCGCTCGAGGAACGCCGCGAGCGACCCCGGCTCGGCCAACCCGTCGACGCCACCGTCCGCGTCGGCGTTCTCGTCGTCCCCGGTTTCGAGAGCCTCTGCCGCCACTGCGGCCTGGTTACGCGCCTCCGAGGTGAATTCCCGTGCGACGCTGACGAGTTCATTGAGGTTGTCGAGGCGCGCGCCGTCCTGCGGATCACTGCTGGCTTCGAGCTCGGCGCGGTAGCCGGTGCGGTCGAGAACGGCTTCGACGACATCACCGATGTCGGCGATGTCGTTGCCGTCTCCGTCGGTGGCGGTGAGCACTGCACGTAGTTCGTCGAGCAACTCCATGAACTGCGCGATCAACTTCTGCTGCCGCGAGTTGAGCAACGCCACCTTGCCCGCAGCCGCGTCGTGCAATGCGCGCGAGAAGCTGATGTCTCGTTGCTCGGCGTGCACGGCGACACAGGCCTCGGCACGATCGCCGATCCCCCGGCGCGGAGTGTTGAGGATCCGTCGCATGCTGACGGTGTCGTCCTCGTTGGACAGCACCCGCAGGTACGCGACGAGGTCTCGTACCTCCTTGCGCTCGTAGAATCGGACTCCGCCGACGACCTTGTACGGCAGTCCGAGTCGGATGAAGATCTCTTCGAGCGCACGCGAGGAGTTGTTGGTTCGATAGACGACGGCCACCTCGTCGAAGCGCACGTCTCCGCCGTCGACGAGCCGATCGATCTCGGAGGCCACGAACGACGCCTCGTCGTGCTCGTTGTCGGCGACGTAACCGACGATCAACTCGCCCTCGCCGGTGTCGGTCCACAGTTTCTTCTCACGCCGGCCGATGTTGCGCGAGATCACCGCGTTGGCGGCCGAGAGGATGTTCTGCGTCGATCGGTAGTTCTGCTCGAGCAGGATGGTGCGTGCGTCGGGATAGTCGCGCTCGAATTCCTCGATGTTGCGAATCGTGGCACCACGGAATGCGTAGATGGACTGATCCGCGTCGCCCACCACACACAGCTCGCCCGGCGCGACGGTGCCCTCGAGTGCACCGTCGGCGTCGGGGGTACCGACCAATTCGCGGACCAACATGTACTGGGCGTGGTTGGTGTCCTGGTACTCGTCGACCAGAACGTGCCGAAACCGGCGTCGATAGTACTGAGCCACCTGGGGGAACGCCTGCAGAATGCCCACCGTTTCGCCGATGAGGTCGTCGAAATCCATCGCGTTGGCCGCGCGCAGCCGCTGCTGATATATGCCGTAGACCTTGGCCACCAGCCGCGGGAGCTCGGCGGGATCGCCGTCGGCGTCCTCCGCTGCCTTGTCGGGGCCGATCAGCTCGTTCTTCAGGTTCGAGATGGCCGTCGAGAGCAGCCGCGCCGAGAACTTCTTGGTGTCGATCTGCAGATCCTTGGAGATCATCGTCAGCAGTCGCCGAGAGTCGTCGGCGTCGTAGATGGAGAAGTTCGCGTTCAGACCGGGCAGCAGCGCAGCCTGCGCGCGCAGGATCCGCACGCAACTCGAGTGGAAGGTCGACACCCACATGGCGTTCGCACGCGGTCCCACGAGTCCGGCGACTCGCTCGCGCATCTCGGCAGCGGCCTTGTTGGTGAACGTGATGGCCAGAACCTGGCCGGGTGACACTCCTCGCTCGGCCAGCAGATACGCGATACGACGCGTCAGCACCGCCGTCTTGCCCGACCCGGCTCCGGCCACGATGAGCAGCGGAGATCCGGTGTGCACGACGGCCTCACGCTGCTGGGGATTGAGACCTTCCAGCAGTGTGTCGGACGAGGTGTTCTGTCGGGATTGGAGGCCCTGGAGGAATGTGTTCATCGTGTGGTCAGGTTACCGGCGCGTACCGACAAACCCACATCGCGTGGTCGTCGGCCGAACCGACGACTTTTCAGGAGGGTTGACCCGTGGCACACTGGATCGGTGATCGAAAAAACCGTACGTCATCGCCTGCATCGGGTCGGCCACTGTTCGGCCACGCGTGCAGGAGCCTGTCGATAGACGCAACGCCCAGGTTCCGGACGGGACCGAACCGACCGGCGATGCAGTTCCGAATACGAAAGGCGTAACGGTGACGGACGACGCAGCGATCCAAGATGTGACCCGAGGAGAGACGATGGCCATGACGACGAAGATCGACTCAGAGACCGCAGTGCCCACGAGCGAAGCCGAGATCAACGACCTGCGCCAGGAAATCGATCGCCTCGATGCCGAGATCCTGACGGCCATCAAGCGTCGCTCCGAGGTATCGCAGATCATCGGACGCACCCGCATGGCCTCCGGCGGACCGCGCCTGGTGCACAGCCGTGAGATGAAGGTTCTCGAGCGTTTCAGCAGCCTGGGCCAGGAAGGCCACACGCTGGCCATGCTCCTGCTCCGCCTCGGTCGCGGTCGCCTCGGCCACTGATCCGCCCTCGGTTGGGCGCGCGGTGCGCACGCCCAACCGTCAGTAGCTCACTTCAGAGCGATGTACTTGGTCTCGAGATACTCCTCGATTCCCTCGGATCCGCCCTCGCGGCCGAATCCGGATTCTTTGACTCCACCGAACGGCGCTGCCGCGTCCGAGATCACTCCGCGGTTGACGCCCACCATGCCACTGTCGATAGCGTCGGCCACCCGTAGCGCCCGATCGAGACTCTCGGTGTAGATGTACGACGCCAGGCCGTACTCGGTGGCGTTGGCGGCCTCGATACCTTCCTGCTCGGTGTCGAAGCCCACGATCGGAGCCACCGGCCCGAACACCTCTTCCTTCAGAATCCGTGCATCGGCAGGCACTTCGGTGAGCACGGTCGCCGGGTAGAAGTATCCGTCCCCGCCCGGCGCGGTGCCCCCGAGAGCCACCGTCGCGCCCTTGGCCACCGCGTCGTCGACAAGTTCCTGCACGGTCTCGAGCTGATCGGCATTGATCAGCGGTCCGAGCTTGGTATCGGGGTCGACGCCGGGTCCGAGCTTCATCTCGGCCATCTTTTCCACGAGTTTGGTGGTGAACTCCTCGCGCACGCTGTTGTGCACGTGCAACCGGTTCGCGGCGGTGCAGGCCTCGCCGCCGTTGCGCATCTTGGCGAGCATCGCTCCGTCCACCGCGTCGTCGATGTTCGCGTCGTCGAACACCACGAACGGGGCGTTGCCGCCCAATTCCATCGACGTGCGCAGCAACCGAGTCGCGGACTTCTGGACGAGAGACTTGCCGACGCCCGTCGAGCCGGTGAAGGTGAGCTTGCGCATCCGCGGATCCTCGATGAGGGGGCCGGTGACGTCACCGGACTTGGATGTCGTCAGCACCGACAGCACGCCTTCGGGCAAGCCGACCTCGTCGAAGATCTGCGCGAGCAGCAGCATCGTCAGCGGGGTCTCACGAGCTGGCTTGACGACAATGGTGCAGCCGGCGGCCAGAGCGGGCCCGATCTTTCTGGTACCCATCGCCAACGGGAAGTTCCACGGCGTGATCGCCAGGACGGGCCCCACCGGGGCCTTGGTGACGAGGATTCGACCGTTGCCCGCCGGGGCCGGGGTGTAGCGACCGCCGATGCGTACCGCTTCCTCGGCGAACCAGCGGAAGAACTCGGCACCGTATTTCACCTCGGCCTTGGACTCCGCGAGCGCCTTGCCCATCTCCAGGGTCATCAGCAGCGCGATGTCGTCGGCGCGTTCGGTGACCTTCTCGAACGCCGCTCGGAGAATCTCACTGCGCTCGCGGGCGGGTGTTGCCGCCCAACCCTTCTGCGCCGCCGCGGCGGCGTCGAGCGCCTTCATCGCATCGGCGGGCGATGCGTCGGCCACCTCGGTCAGGGGCTTGCCGGTCGCCGGATCGTTCACCGGGAACGTCTTACCTCCCTCGGCGTCGACGGCCTTGCCGCCGATCCACAGTTTTGCCGGAATCGAATCGATCAATGCACGTTGGTCCATACCGTCCATGATGCCTCCGCAGCGCCCGATGCAAACGACAAACGACGCGCGCATGACTCGGCACCGGATTACTGTTGGTTCGTATGAGCGTCGATATCACCGGCACGGATGCCTGGCAGAAGCTGACCGATCACTACTCCACGATCGCCGATACTCATCTTCGGAACCTGTTCGCCGAGGACGCCGACCGAGCGCACACGTTCACGCTCGACGCCGCCGATCTGCATATCGACTACAGCAAGCACCGGATCACCCGCGAGACCATCGAACTGCTCGTCGAACTCGCGCGCACCGCCGACGTCGAGGGCAAGCGCGACGCCATGTTCGCCGGTGAGCACATCAACACCTCCGAGGACCGCGCCGTACTGCACACCGCGCTGCGCCTACCGGCCGACGCGTCGCTGACGGTCGACGGCCATGACGTCGTCGCCGATGTGCACGAAGTCCTCACTGCGATGGGCGAATTCACCGACCGAGTGCGTTCGGGCGAATGGGTCGGTGCCACCGGCGAGAAGATCGCCACCGTCGTAAACATCGGCATCGGCGGTAGCGACCTGGGACCGGTCATGGTCTACAACGCGCTCCGTCATTACGCCGACGCGGGGATTTCCGCGAAGTTCGTTTCCAACGTCGACCCAGCCGATCTCGTCGGTGCACTCGACGGGCTCGACCCAGCGTCGACGCTGTTCATCATCGCGTCCAAGACGTTCTCCACCCTGGAGACACTGACGAACGCCACCGCGGCCAGGCGCTGGCTCGTCGACGCGCTCGGTGAAGACGCCGTCGCCAAGCACTTCGTCGCCGTCTCCACCAACGCCGAACGGGTCGCGGACTTCGGGATAGACACCGCCAACATGTTCGGCTTCTGGGACTGGGTGGGCGGACGCTACTCCGTCGATTCGGCAATCGGGTTGTCGGTCATGGCCGTTGTGGGCAAGGAAGCGTTCGGCGAGTTCCTCGACGGCTTTCATCGCATCGACGAGCATTTCCGGATGACGCCTCTCGCCGAGAACGCGCCGGTACTGCTCGGCCTCGTCGGCCTGTGGTACAGCTCGTTCTTCGGCGCGGAAACCCGTGCGGTGCTGCCGTATTCGAATGACCTCTCCCGTTTTGCGGCATACCTGCAGCAGCTGACGATGGAGTCCAACGGCAAGTCCGTCAAGGCCGACGGCTCCCCCGTCACGACGCCGACCGGCGAGATCTTCTGGGGCGAGCCGGGCACCAACGGCCAGCACGCTTTCTACCAATTGCTGCATCAGGGAACACGTTTGGTGCCTGCAGACTTCATCGGATTCGCCGAGCCCACCGACGATCTGCCGACCCGCGACGGCAGCGGATCGATGCACGATCTGCTGATGAGCAACTTCTTCGCCCAGACCAAGGTGCTCGCCTTCGGCAAGACCGCCGAGGAGATCGCTGCCGAGGACACTCCGGCAGATGTTGTGCCGCACAAGGTGATGCCCGGCAATCGGCCCACCACCTCCATCCTCGCCCCCAAGCTCACGCCGTCGGGGGTCGGTCAGTTGATCGCGCTGTACGAGCACCAGGTCTTCGTCGAAGGCGTCATCTGGGGCGTGGACTCCTACGATCAGTGGGGCGTCGAACTCGGTAAGACCCAGGCCCTCGAACTGACGCCGGTTCTCACCGACACCGAAGCTCCTGCTGCGCAATCGGATTCATCCACAGATGCCCTGGTGCGCTGGTACCGGGCGCAGCGGGGTCGTTCGGCCTGAGTTGCGGCGCATCTACGGCCCTGGTAGGAATTTACGCACCCTGCAGGCGGTGCGGATTCCTGGACGGGCCGTAGATTGCGCTCAGCGGATCCAAACAGGTCAACCGTGCGTCCAAATGAGCATGGACTTCGACCAACGTGGGCTCTTCACCCGTGCCGATGCACTCGCGTCGGGCTTCACCGACCACGACCTACGACGGGCACGCGCACACAAGTCCATCGTTGCAATCCGCAGAGGCTGGTTCGTTCCAGGGGATGTTTTCGCAACACTGGACTCTGCGCAGCAGCATGCCCTCCTGGCTCAAGCGACCTATGCCGATTCCGGCGACGACGTCGTGCTCAGCCATGTGTCCGCAGCGGTGGTTCTCGGACTCGACGTGTGGAACTTGCCGCTCGACACGGTGACGATGACCACTCTTCGCGGCCACTCGGGCAAGCGCAGTCGACGCCGATTCCTTCACGGCACCGATCTACTGGACGACGAGTGGCTTCATCTCGACGGTATGCGCGTCACACGCCCAGCGCGCACCGTCGTCGACGTCGCCAGGACTCATCCACTCGAGGTAGCGGTGTGTCTCGGTGATCGGGCATTGCGGCATGACCTCACCACAATCGACGAACTCGAGAAATGCTGCGATGCGGCGCACCACCGAAGTGGTGCCGGACGCGCTCGACGTGCGATCGGCGCGATGAGTGCACGCAGCGACAGTGTCGGCGAAAGTCGATCGCGACTGATCCTGCAGACAGTGTCGACTCCGCTGTCCAATCAGACGGTCTTCGACGAAGACGGTCGACGCATCGCCCGTACCGACTTCCTGTTTCCCGACCTGGCCGAGGTGATCGCCGAGTTCGACGGGGAAGACAAGTACGGTCCGCAGCCACGGCAAGCAATCATCGCAGAGAAGAATCGCCACAACCGACTCGCCGAGCAGGGCAGGACCGTCTTCAGATTCGACTGGCGGGACTTGTCGACTCCGCACGTCATCATCGACCGGCTTCATGCTGCCTATCGGCGTGCATTGCTCCTCGGCCCGCCGAGTGGACGGTACGCCGAGCTACCCCTTCCCGCAGCTACGGCGCTCGTAGGAATATGCGCACCCTACAGGCGGTGCGAATTCCCACGAGGGGCGTAGATCCGATACCCCTACACCCGCGCCAACACCGCCTCCGTATCGACGCCGACGGGCAGGGTGCCGAAAGCAATGCCCCAGTCACGGTCGAGTCGAGTGGCGCAGAAGGCATCGGCCACAGCGGAATCGCCGTGCATCACCAGCTGCGCGCCTTGGAAGGTCAGAGCCATCAGTTCGACGACTCGCCTGGCCCGGTATTCCATGTCGGAGGTGTCGGAGAGTTCCTTGCCGACGCGGGCGATGGCGTCGTCCAGGCGAGAATCCACGCCCGACGCCTGGCCGATCTCACCGAAGAAGGCCTCGACACTGTCGGGTTGACGGGCCAAAGCGCGTAGGGAATCGAGTGCGGCGACGTTGCCGGAGCCTTCCCAGATCGACATCAGCGGCGATTCACGGAATAACCGAGGCATCCCGGATTCCTCGACATAGCCGTTACCGCCCAGGCATTCGAGGGCCTCGGCTGCATGTGCCGGTGCCCGCTTGCATACCCAGTACTTGGTGACGGCCAACGCGATTCGGCGCAGTGCACTTTCCTGCTCGTCGCCGCGGGCCGAGCCGTCGGTGGCCTGCGCCAGGCGGATCATGGCAGCGGTGGCGGCCTCGGATTCGATGGTCAAGTCTGCCAGCACGTTTCGCATCAGGGGCTGGTCCACAAGTGCAGCCCCGAACGCAGCTCGATGACGCGCGTGATGGACTGCGCGCACTGTGGCGTTGCGAATTCCGGCAGCCGACCCGATGACGCAGTCCAACCGAGTCATGTTGACCATCTCGATGATGGTGCGCACGCCGCGCCCCTCTTCGCCGACGAGCCAGCCGGTGGCCCCGTGATACTCGAGCTCACCGGATGCGTTCGACTTGTTACCGAGCTTGTCCTTCAAGCGCTGCAGCATCATTCGATTGCGAGTGCCGTCGGGCAGCACGCGCGGAAGCATGAAACACGACAGCCCGCCGGGAGCCTGCGCCAAGGTGAGGAACATGTCCGACATCGGCGCGGACGTGAACCACTTGTGGCCGACGATCGAGTACGTTCCGTCCGACGACGGAGTGGCCGTGGTGGTGTTGGCGCGGACATCGGATCCGCCCTGCTTCTCGGTCATCGACATTCCGGCGATCAGTCCGCGCTTCTCGGACGGAACACGCAGCCCGAAGTCGTATTCTCGCGAGGCCAGCAGCGGCTCGTACTGCGCGGCCAGAGAAGGATTGTGCCGCAACGCCGGAACGACCGCATAGGTCATCGAGATGGGGCACATGTGCCCGGCCTCGGCCTGACCCCAGACGTAGAACTTCGCGGCGCGGGCAACGTGCGCACCGACGCGATCGTCGGCCCACGGACTGGCGTGCAGCCCGTGCTCGACGGCAACGGTCATCAGATCGTGCCAGTGCGGGTGGAATTCGACTTCGTCGATCCGATTGCCGTATCGATCGTGAGTCTTCAGCACCGGCGGGTTCTCGTTGGCGATCCGGCCCCAGTCCTGTGCCGCCACTCCGCCGGCGAGGACTCCCAGCTGCCGAATCTCGTCGAGCGCCCAGCCGCCACCGGTACGCGCGACGCCGTCGAGCAACGACGGGTCCGCGGACGTGTCGAACGGACTCAGGTCGACTGCCTGGTTGAATACCTCATGCGTGTCCATCTCGAACTCCTAACGTGCGCAACGACAATGCGACCAGACCCGGTATCACGTCCACCGAGTTCTGCGATGACAACGGACCTACCAGCACTTCGCCGACGGCACCGACCAGCCCTGCTGCCGAGATGCGGACGTCCTGCTCGGGGATCTCTCCCGCTGCTATGCCGGCCACGATGGCGTCGGCGAAGGCATCGGTGAATTTCTGCCGGAACACCAACCGCTCGGCGTCGACGGCCGGGTCCACCGGTTCGGCCAACAACGCGTACGCCATCGTTCGGTTCTTCAAGGCCCGCCCGGCGAAGGTCCGCACCACTGCCGTGACCCGCTCGGCGGTGCTGCCGTGCCCGGAAACGGCCACCACTGCAGCGACCTCGCGGCTGCAGACCTCGCGAAAGATAGCGACGACCAGATCCGACTTGCCCTCGAAGTGCGTGTAGACGCTGCCTGCGGACACCCCTGCTGCCGCGGCGACCGACGCGATCGACAGACCTGCGTAGCCCTGTGTGGAGAGCACCTCGATGGCAGCGTCGAACAGCTTTTCACGACCGGCGTCGAGTCTGGCCTGCACCGCGGGCGTCCGTCGATAGGGCATGCAAGGATTGAAGCACTGATTCACTGCTTCACGCAAGAGAACTCGAGTAGGGTTCACAGACATGTCGGTACGGATCGAACGATCAGGCCCCGTCACCACAATCGTCCTGTCGCGCCCTGAGGTGCGGAACGCTGTCGACGGCCCGACCGCCCAGGAGCTGATCCAGGCGTTCGAGGAGTTCGACGCCGACGAGTCCGCCTCGGTGGCCGTGCTGTGGGGCGAAGGCGGCACGTTTTGCTCGGGAGCCGATCTCGAGGCACTCGGGACATCACGCTCCAACCACGCCACCGAACACGGCGACGGCCCGATGGGTCCGACGCGAATGCGGTTGTCCAAGCCCGTCATCGCGGCTGTCTCCGGGTACGCCGTCGCGGGCGGACTCGAACTCGCACTGTGGTGCGACCTTCGCATCGCCGAGGACGACGCGACGTTCGGCGTGTTCTGCCGACGCTGGGGTGTTCCCTTGATCGACGGCGGCACAGTGCGTTTGCCGCGCATCGTCGGAACCGGCCGGGCGATGGACATGGTCCTCACCGGTCGTGCAGTCGATGCGCAGGAAGCTCTGAACATCGGACTGATCACCCGAGTCGTTCCGGTGGGGCGAGCTCGTTCGGAGGCGGAGGCCTTGGCTGCCGAACTCGCCCTGCTACCCCAGACCTGCATGCGCGAGGATCGCCTGTCCGTCCTCGAACAGGACGGCCTCGACGAGGAGTCAGCGCTCAAGAACGAGTTTCGGCACGGAGCCATCTCGATCACCGCCGACGCACTCACCGGCGCGAGCAAGTTCGTCTCGGGCGCGGGACGTCACGGCACCCCGAGTCCGTGAAGTCCACGCGTCTGTCGGTGATCGACGAGATATTTCTCCGGACCCACCGCGGCTACGGAATTCCCATTGCACTGCAGGGTATCTGGCGCACGACCGAGACGGTGAGCAGGGAAGAACTCGACAGGATCCACGACGAACTGGCCGTCGGGCAGCTCGGTCGTCGAGTCGGCAAGCCCCGCATCCCCGGGGCGCGACTTCGATGGGACATCTCATCCGAATCGCTTCCCCTCGAGTACGGCACCGACGCGGTCGACGACATCATCGGCTGGGCCGACGCGCAGGCAGACGTTCGACTCGATCCGCAGTACGGGCCCGGCTGGCGGTTGACGGCCGCGCCCGTTGCACACGGCGGAACCGTGCTGTCCCTGGTGTGTTCGCACGCGCTGGCCGATGCCCGTGAGCTCATCGACGCTGCGGCACAGGGATTCTCAGGATCGACACCGGTGCATGTGCTGCACCCGGGCTCGGACGTGAAGGATGCGCTCGCGATGATCGTCACCGTTCTCCTACGCTCCATCGCGGCGACGGCAAGATTGTGGGTCAGCAAGAAAGCCAGAGCCGAATTGCGAGCGTTCACCACCGCCGACAGCGGCGGTATCGCACCGCACCACGCGAACAGAATGACGTCGGTGATCGTGGATGTCGATGCTGCGGAGTGGGATTCGGCTGCCCGACGCGTCGGCGGATCGGCCAATTCGCTGTTCGTCTCCGTCGTCGCCGCCACGATGAACGAACTCGGTTCTCCCGCAGTGACCGTCGACATTCCTTTCCGCACCGGGTCCGGTGATGCCAATGCGATCGGCATGGCCACCGTCGCCGTGCGCGGAGACGACTCACCCGCGGCCATCCGGGCAGCGTGCAAGGCAGCGTTCGGCAAGCCCGTCGGAGCTCCGGCAGGCTATCCACCCGAGATCGTCCAGCTGCTCCCCCACCGTGTCGCCGCGAAGCTGACGTCGACCCCGGGGCGCGGAGAAGTTTTGTGCTCCAACATCGGCGACATTCCCGACGGCATCGCCGCGCTCGGCTCCCATCGATCGTGCGGACTCGCGACCCGGGCGATCCATCCGAACCCGTCGGGCGCACTGTCGACGATCCGAATGTCCACCTATCTCTCCCGACTGAACGGCAACTACACGCTCTCGCTGGTGTGCACCGACGACGCCCTCGCTGGATCGCCGGCCGAGCTCACCGCGGCCGTGCACCGAGCCCTGGCGACGCGGAACCTGGCCGCCAAACCCTGGTAGGTCTAGCGTTGTCGCCATGAACGAGCACGATATCCACACCAAGATCCAGCAGCTCATCGCCACCGAGCACAAGCTCCGCACCGAAGCGCAATCCGGGGACGTCGACCCGGACACCGAGAAGGCCCAACTGGCCTCCCTCGAGCACGCCCTGGACCAGTGCTGGGACCTGCTCCGCCAGCGTAGGGCGCGTATCGATGCAGGCAAGAACCCAGACGCGGCAACCGCCAACAGCGTCGACCGGGTCGAGGGGTATTTGCAGTGAACCCCGGAACCTAGACCATTCGATCCGTCAGCACATTCGGCAGGAACCGCAGCGCCGCGTCGATGCCCCGCCTTTTGAGTCCCGGTAGCGCGGCGCGGCGGGTTTCGCTCTCGATCGCGTCGACCATCGCCGATACTCCCTCGTCCAGAGTGGCTGTGAGAGCGGCACTGTCGCCCGCGTTGGCCGACATGTCGGTGGCGATGAAGCCGGGCAGCAATGTGGTGACGGCGATGGCGGTTCGCGACAGTTCCGTCGCCAACGATTCACCCAGCGAGGCCACTGCGGCTTTGCTCGCCGAGTAGGTCGCCTTGGCCCCCGGCAGTCCCCGATCGGCGCTGACGGACGAGACGAACACCAGGTGCCCGTCTTTCTGTGCTCGGAAGATCGACAGGGCCGCCTCGGCCTGCGACAGCGCCCCGATGAAGTTCGTGTGGGCGGTCTGCAGGTTGGCCTCGGCTCGCCCGGTCCCGATCTTCGCACCCTTGCCGAGCCCGGCATTGACGATCACTCGATCGAGTCCACCCAATTCGTCTCGCAATTTTCCGAACACCTCACCGACCGCATCGTGATCGGTGACGTCGAGCGCCCGGACCGCCACGGTGATGTTCGGGTTGTGGTGCATCAACTCGGCGCGAAGGTCGTCCAACCGCTCGACCCGACGCGCACAGAGCGCCAGATCCCGGCCCATGCCTGCGAACCGTCGCGCCATTTCCTCACCCAGCCCCGAGCTCGCTCCGGTGATCAGAATCTTGTTCCGAGTGGTCGCCATAAGCGGCGAGCCTATGTCACTGTGGAGCAATGGCCTCAGAAAGCTCGGAATTCGATGTCATCGTCAT
>NZ_LVCU01000229.1:0-1278 GCF_001647185.1 Rhodococcus sp. EPR-147 | reverse complement strand
TCGGTGGTGAGTGCTCCTATTGGGCATGCATGCCGAGCAAGGCACTGCTGCGCCCCAGCGAGGTTCTCGACACCGCGCGAAATATGCCGGGCGTCAAGGAACTGGTGGGCGATCAACCCCTCGACGCCGACGCCGTCCTGGCCCGACGCGAATCCTTCACCCACGGTCTCGACGACTCCTCGCAGGTGGCGTGGGCCGAGTCGGCCGGCATCTCGGTGATCCGTGGCCACGGTCGCCTCACCGGGGAGAGAACCGTCGAGGTCGACGGCCGCACGCTCACAGCCCGTCACGCAGTCGTCCTCGCCACCGGAACTACCGCATCCGTACCGAACACACCCGGCCTGCGCGATGCCCTGCCGTGGATCTCCCGTGATGCCACCAACATTCACGAGACGCCCGGTCACATCGCGGTGATCGGCGGTGGCGTCGTCGCCACGGAGGCGGCAACCTGGTTGCTCTCGCTCGGAGCGAAGGTCACGATGATCGTGCGCGGATCGTCGCTGCTGGCCGGTTCCGAGCCGTTCGCAGGCGAACTCGTTGCCGAGGCTCTGAAGGGGCGAGGCGCGGAGATCATGCTCGACGCCTCCCTCGAGTCGGTGTCACGAGAGAACCCGGTCGACACCGGAATCGGCCGAATCCACGGGGGCACTATCCGTCTCGTCGTCGACGGCAGCGAGATCGTCGCCGATGAAGTGCTCGTTGCTGCGGGACGTACTCCGGCGAGCTCCGACCTCGGATTGTCGAGCCTCGGACTCGAGGACGGGCGCTACATCGACGTGGACGACCATCTGACCGTTCCCGGCCACGACTGGCTCTACGCGGTGGGCGATGTCAACGGCCGAGCTCCGTTGACGCACATGGGCAAGTATCAGGGCCGAGTGGCCGGGGACGTCATTGCCGCCAAGGCCGACGGCAAGCCGCTGAACAGCAAGCGATTCCGCGCATCAGCGGATCACGGCCAGATCCCCCAGGTGGTGTTCACGCCGGTCGAGGTGGCATCCGTCGGACTGACAGAGGCCAAGGCCCGAGAGGAAGGCATCGACGTCGAGATCGTGGCCCAGGACATCGCCGTCGCGGGCTCGTCTCTGCAGCAAGACGATTACTCGGGGCGGGCGCAGCTGGTGATCGACCGCGCCACCGACACGATCGTGGGCGCGACCTTCGTCGGACCGGGTGTGGCGGAGCTGGTGCATGCCGCCACTGTCGCTGTGGTCGGCAAGGTGTCGCTCGACGACCTGTGGCATGCGGTGCCGTCGTACCCGACGGTCAGCGAGATCT
>NZ_LVCU01000228.1:0-20356 GCF_001647185.1 Rhodococcus sp. EPR-147 | reverse complement strand
GGCGACCAAGGACCTCGACGTGTTGTCGATCGTCAACCCCGTGCTCAAGAACATGCGAGACCTGACGACCGAGACCGCATGCTTCTTTCGGCCCGAACAGAACTACCGCGTGTGCGTCGCAATCGCCGAGACGCGGCATGCCCTGCGCCGAGACATGTACGTCGGCAAGGTCATCCCGCTCAGCGCGGGATCGGCCAGCCGCGTCCTGTTGGCCTGGGACGACGAGCTCGCCGAGCGCGTCCTGTCTCGCGAACTCGAATCGATGACCGAGCAGACGGTGACCGAGGCCGAGACGATGCGAACGCTGTTGGCGCAGACCAGAGCCGACGGGTACGCGATCACCACCGGCGAGCGCGAAACCGGTGCCTCGGGATTGTCGGCGCCGGTGTTCGATTCGGCCGCGGACATCGTCGGTGCCGTCACGATCAGCGGTCCGACGCTGCGGATGCCGCAGTCGCAGTGCGAGGACTGGGTGGACCTGCTGATCTCCCATGCCGAGCAGATCACGAGAACCCTGGGCGGCCGCTACCCCGCGTGAGACCAGGCGTCGGGATTGACCGGATGCGGCGGCATCGAACCGCCGAACATCGCCGCTGCATTGGTTGCGCACAGCCGCGCCATCTCCGAACGCACCGACACGGTCGCGCTCCCCACATGCGGAAGCAACACCGTGTTGGGCAGCTCCGCCAAGCCTGGTTCGAGAGCCGGCTCACGCTCGTAGACGTCCAATCCCGCTGCGGCAACGGTGCCCTCGCGAAGTGCGGTCACCAGAGCTGCCTCGTCGACCATCGGTCCGCGCGCGGTGTTGATCACGATCGCCGACGGCTTCATCGCCCCGAGTACGGCGGCGTCCACCAGATGGTGCGTGGAATCCGACAGCGGAACATGGAGTGACAGGAAGTCGCTGGTCGTGACGATCTCGTCCCACGACGCATGCTCGACGCGACCGGCGAACTCACCGAGCTCGTTCTCGGAGACCTCGCGATCCCCGGGCGGGCGGGGGCAGAACTTGACCGTCATTCCGAAACCCAGTGCCCGACGCGCAGTGGCGCGGGCGATCCGGCCGAAGCCGGCCAGTCCCAGCACCCGGCCCGAGACATCGCTGCCGAGAAGCAGTTCGGGCTCCCAGCCGGTGAACGCGCCGGATCGGACGAACGCATCGGCCTCGACGGCGCGGCGGGCCGTCGACAGGATCAGCAACATCGCGATGTCCGCGGTCGAATCGGTCAAGACCCCGGGGGTGTTGGCGACAGTGATGCCCCGCTGGGTTGCCGCCGCGATGTCGATGTTGTCGAATCCGACTGCATAGTTGGATATTCCGACCAGAGACGCCGACTCCAGCAACTCCGCGTCGAACCGATCACGCAATTGAGAGACGACCACGGAGTACTCACCCGAGGCGCAGGCCTCGACCAACTGCTGGTGATCGACTTCCCGCAGGTCCACTTCTCCTGCGGCGCGCAGGATGTCCATGCCCGGCGCGGGGATCTCGTTGGTGACGAGGATTCGACTCATGCGACCCACTCGAAGGCGGCAGGAGTGGAGCCTGCGGAACGACCGGTTCTGGATGAACCCTTGGAACGTGCACCTTGAACGGTTTTCGAGCGCATGGGCTCGTTCAATTCGGTGAGCAGTTCCTCCGACAGAGTTGCCATGGCCGCCAGGGTTTTCGGCTCGAACCAGTCCGGCCGTGTCGCGAACAGGATGTCCTCCGACGAGGTGTTGCCGCTGGCCCCCGGCGCGAAGGGACAGCCGCCGAGCCCGCCGAGCGAGCCGTCGACCATCGTGGCTCCGGCCGAGATCGCGGCGAGTGTGTTCGCGACGCCCAGGCCCCAGGTGTCGTGTCCGTGGAAGACCACTCTGCGATCGGGAGTTTCGGCGCGCACACGCTCGATCAGCGACTGCACCTGCACCGGTACCGCCTGCCCCAGGGTGTCGCAGATGACGATATCGGTTGCGCCGGTGGCACGTTGGTCGTTGGCGATCTCGATGACGCGATCCGGCGACACCTGTCCCTCGAACGGGCAGGTGAAGGAGGTCGCGATGCACAGCTCGATCTCACCGTCTACTGATCGAGTGATGTCCACGGCATCTGGCATCGCGGCCAGGGACACCTCAGGGGTCCGACCGATGTTGGCCTGATTGTGCGAGTCCGACGCGGAGAAGCAGTACTGAAAGTTGCGAGCCCCAGCGGCCGCGGCCTTCTCGACATGCCGCGGAGTGGCAACCCACACCCAGCATCGGGCGAGTTCCTCGGCGGTGAGCTCACCGATGACCTCGAGAGTGTTGGCCATCGGGGGCACCTTGTCGCCCCGCGCCATCGACCCGATCTCGAGCGACGGTACGCCGAGTTCGATGAGGGTCCTGATGATCTCGAGCTTGCGATCGGTGGGGAGCATCTTGCCGGTCAGCTGCAGACCGTCGCGCATCGTGACGTCGCGCAGCTCTGCGGCGGGAGCGAAGCGATACATTTACAGGCCCATCTCTTCGTCGGTGCGGCCGAGCAGGGTCGAGAGTACTTCCCTGGTGTGTTCGCCCAGATCCGGTCCGACGGAACGAATCGGCAGGGACGCGTCGCCGATCACCGGGACGACGCCGACGAATCCGACGTCGGTGGGCTTGTCGCCTCCGGTGTCGACCGAGAAGTGCTGAATCATGTTGCGGGCGGCGTACTGCTCGTCGGCGACGATGTCCGCGGCGGTGTAGATCGGGCCCGACGGCACTCCGGCGTCGTCGAGAATCTTCAAAGCCTGCTCGCGCGAATGCAAGCCGGTCCAGGCCGAGATGGCGGCATCCAGCTCGTCGCGTCGACGCCACCGACCGGCGTTGGACGCCAGGTCCGGATCGGCTCCGAGGTCGGGGCGATCGATGGTCTCCATGTAGCGCTGGAAGATCGCGTCACCGTTGCCGGCGATGATGATCGAGTGACCGTCGTTGCACGGGTACGCGTTCGACGGGGCGATGCCCTCCATGCGGCCGCCCGTGCGCTCACGTTCGACACCGTAGGCGAGGTAATCCGGAATCAGCGATTCCATCATCGACAGGATCGATTCGTTCAGCGCCACATCGATGGAACGCTGCGCCAACGTCAGCGGCGACTGCTCGTCGGGTGCCTGCGCCGCGCGCTGTGTCTGCCGCTGGAACAGTGCCATGACGCAACCGAACGCGGCGTACAGTCCGGCGATCGAGTCGCCGATCGAGACTCCCACTCGGACCGGTGGCCGGTCCGGATCACCCACGAGATTGCGAAAACCGCCGTATGCCTCTGCGACAGCGGCGAATCCGGGTCGCTGCGACATCGGGCCGGTCTGACCGAAAGCCGAGATGCGCGTGATGATCAATTCAGGGTTGGCGGCAGAGAGCACCTCCGGCGAGATACCCCATTTCTCCAGAGTGCCGGGCCGGAAGTTCTCGAGCACGATGTCGCACTTGGCAGCGAGGTCGACGACGTCCTTGCGTCCCTGTTCGGTACGCAGGTCCAGCACGATCGACTTCTTGTTTCGATTGATCGTGCGATACAGCATCGATGTGGTGCCGGAGTAGAGCCGCCAGTTACGCAGTTCGTCTCCGGTTCCCGGCCGTTCGACCTTGATCACCTCGGCACCGAAATCGGCAAGCATGCGCGCCGCGGTGGGGGCGGCGATGTAGTTGCCGAGCTCGAGAACTCGAACTCCGCTGAGCGGCAATGCCATCGTGTTCCTTTCGATACTCACAAAATCAGGGCTCACAGGATCCAGCTCATCGGCACGATCAACGCGATGGCGATGACCGATGCCACCGAGACGCCCACCGAGCACGTCTTGAGTGTGCCCCTGGTCGACTGTCCCATCAAGGACTGCAGCAGCCAGAATGTGTTGCTGGTGACGTGCACGGCGAACAGCGATCCGGCACCGGCGGCGAGCGCGATGAACACCGGATCGAGCCCGATCAACGGAGCGACCGGTGCCAGAATGCCCGCGGACGTGATGGCCGAGATCGTCACCGAGCCCACGGCGATGTGCAACGCGGCAGCGATGACCCACACCATCAACAGCGGAGCCGCGGTGCTGGCGGTGAAGTACTGGCCGAGGATGTCGCCGAGACCCGCCTCGTTGATGACGGCCGCGAGCGAACCACCGACACCGGTGAGGATGAGAATCTGGCCGCTCTCGGCGAAACCACGGGCGAGAGCTTTCTCCACTCGTGCCTGTCCGACGTGATAGCGGCCGATGAGGCAGGTGCCCACCAAGCCGATGAGCAGCGCGATGACCGGGCTGGCGATGAATTCGACCACCGGAACCGATATTTCGGCGACTTCGAGTACCGCTCCGACTGCGATGAGAACGAGCGCGAGCAGCAGCGGCGAGAGCAACACCAGCAGCGACGTCTGCTTCTCGGTGCGCACCTTCTGCGCCACGCCACCTCCGGTTTCGAGGGGCTCGTCCTCGGAATCGGCGGGCTCTGGAACCACAGGCTGCTCGACTACGGTGATCTGCTGCTCGTCCTTCTCCTCGTTCCACCAACCGTGTCGGAAGACGAACGACATGATGGCCACCGACAGCACGACGACCGGAACGATCAGGATCAACCCGTAGATCATCATCTTGCCCAGGGGCACTCCGAGCAGTCCGGCCAGCGCGAGCGTCGCGACACCGGGGACCATGAACACGATGCCGCATTCGAGCGAGATGGCCAGTGCGGTGGCCATTCTCGCCGTACCGTACTTGCCGATCTTGGGGGCGAGGTTTCGAGCGAGCGGAGCGGAGATCACCAGGAGCACGTCGAGGAAGATGGACTGCAGCACGGTCGCGATGGTCAGCGACAACGCGTACGGGAGTCGTTTGGGCCCGAACGTTTTGAGCAAGGTGCCGACGAGTCGTTGGATGGCGCTCATCTCCTGCAGCACCGAACCCATCAGGACTCCGAAGGCGATGAGCAGCCCCACCTCGGCCATGATCTCGCCGAACCCGCCCGTGATGGTGTCGACGGTGGTCGACACTCCGAGCTTGGTCGCCAGACCCAGATACGCGGCCCCGAGAACCAGCGAGATCACCGGATTGAAGTGAAAACGAACGATGAAGACCACCACCGCCAGCACGGCGACGACGGTGTTGATCACGATCCACATGTCGGACATCGGCAGTTCTTCCCACCAGAGAGAGTGACCGTCGCCATTGAAGACGGACCGGTGTGATGCGTCGCACCATTGCTCACATTATGGGCACAGATTTACTTCGTGAGCAAGAGTGGGTCCGACTTGACGTCAGATGGGCTGTGCGCGCCGAACCGACAGCGCGGCTCGGGAGGCATCGAGTTCGACCGGCGAGCGCACCGCCACCTCGCCGACCCGCAAGATCCCGTCGGACAACGGTTCCACGCGAAGCCCGCCGCGACCGATCAACGCTTTACGGGCACCGTCGACGACCATCCGGTCCATCCACGCGCACGGGTGAGCCGGTCGTCCACCGCGAAAGCGGATCCACCCGTCACCGGAATCGAGTTCGAATTCCCGACCTCGCAACGGGTCGAGCTCGAGCCCACGCACGACGACGTTTCGCCTGGCCACGGCCGGGTCGGGGACCTCGACGCCGAGCACATCCCCCACTGCCTCCCAGGCCTCGACGGCCAGAAAGCTCACCGCCGCTTCGGTGTGCGCCCGCACGCCGAAGAACCGATCGCCCCGAATGCCCTTGTGGGCCACGATCTCGACACTCTCCGGCAGGTCGGTCGGTACGTCGGCCGGGCCGTCCTTGGATCTGCCGAAATAGGCGTGTGTGGGCGCTCGCAGCAGCTGCACGATCTCGGCGCGGTACTCGAAGTACATGCCCTCGAGTCTGCCGTGTGCCCGTCCCCCGCTGTTCTTACCCGCGGGTAAGGAGAGATCAGTACACTCGCGACATGGCTGTGACGACCCGCGTGACCACATCGGACGGCATCATCGAGGGAAAGCCGGTGGGTGATCTGATCACCTGGCGAGGCATTCCTTACGCCGCCCCGCCCGTCGGACCGCTTCGTTTCAGAGCGCCCCAACCGACCGAACCCTGGTCGGGTGTGCGCGACGCCACCGAGTGGGGCAATGCCTCCGTTCAGCACAAGCGCGGAACGATGCTCGCAGTGGGCAAGTACCAACCGTCGAGCGAGGATTGCCTGACGCTCAACGTGTTGGCCCCGAGCACACCGAGCGCGAGCCCGCGGCCGGTCATGGTGTTCATCCACGGTGGTGCCTACACGCTCGGCACATCGGCGACCCCGCTGTACGGCGGCGGCTCTCTGGTACGCCGCTCGCTGAAGGACGGCGACGGCATCATCTACGTGTCTGTCAACTACCGACTCGGCGCACTGGGTTACCTCGACATGTCCCAGTTCTCCACTCCCGAGCGGCCGTTCGACTCCAACCTGGGCTTGCGGGATCAGGTTGCGGCGCTGGAATGGGTGCAGCGCAACATCGCTAACTTCGGCGGCGATCCGAACAACGTCACCATCTTCGGCGAGTCCGCGGGCGGCAATGCGGTCACCACTCTCATGACCGTTCCCGCCGCGAAAGGCCTGTTCGCGCAGGCCATATCCGAAAGTTCAGCCCCGGGAATGACGGCCACCAAGGAGCGCGCCGACCAGTGGGCGCGCGAGTACGTCGGCTACCTCGGCGGCACGGTCGAGACCGCCACCGAGACCCTCGACAACGCCGAGGTGCTCCGGCTCGGTCGGGCGGGCACCAAACTCGGCCTCACCACCCTGCACCGCACCCCGGGGCTGCTCCCGTTCGGCCCGGTGATCGACGGCGACTTCCTCCCGGTCAGCCCGGTCGAGGCCTACGCGAACGGAACGGCGCACCGCGTCCCGCTGATCATCGGCACCAATGCCCGTGAGGGAACACTGTTTCCGAAGTTCCTCGACGCATTGCCCACCAATCCCGAGCGGATCACCAAGCTGTTCTCCCTCACCGATCCCGACGCCGAGGCAGTGGTCACTTCAGGCTACCGGGGCTACCCCAACGAGCGGGCAGCCATCGACTTCGGCGGCGACTTCACCTTCTGGAAGCCCTCGCTCGAAGTGGCCGAAGGACATTCGCGTCATGCACCCACGTACTTCTACCGGTTCGACTTCGCCCCGCGGTCGATGAAGCTGCTCGGATTCGACGCCACCCACGGCTTCGAGTTGTTCGCCGTGTTCGGCATCAGCGAAACACTGTTCGGCAAGGCGCTGACGCTGGCAGGCGGGCGGAAGGCATTCGCCGAGGTCACCGAGCAGGTCCAGTCGAATTGGATTGCGTTCGCCACCAACGGAAAACCCCTCGAATCGTGGCCGGCGTACAACGAGGCCGACCGCAAGACGTTGATCTTCGACACCCGCACCCGCGTACAGAAGGACCCACGGAGCGACCGTCGCAAGGCGTGGGAAGGCTACCGGGGCTACGACAGCCAGAAGCTCGAGCCCGTCACTTGAGCAGTCGCGACATGCGACGGTCGGCGAGAATCTTGCCGGCCGTCTGACACGTCGCGCAGTACTGAAAAGAGCGATCGACGTAGGCGACTTCGCGGACCGGGTCGCCGCACACCGGGCACGGAAGTCCGGTTCTGGCGTGCACGCGCATCCCCGATCTCTTCTCCCCCTTCAGACGCGCCGCATCCTGCCCGGCCGAGCGGGCCACCGCGTCGGACAGCACCGAGCGCATCGCCGCGTACAGCGCCCCGACGGCCTCGGGATCGAGCTTGCTCGACGATGCGAACGGCGAGAGCTTCGCCACGTGCAGTATCTCGTCCGAGTAGGCATTGCCGATGCCGGCCAACAGCGATTGATCCACCAACGAGGTCTTCAGCCGCGCGGTGGTGCTGCTGAGGATCTCGGCGAATTCGAGCTCGGTGACCGTCATCGCGTCGGGTCCGAGCCGGGCGATACTCGCCACCTGTTGCGGATCGCGTACCACCCATACCGCCAGCCGCTTCTTGGTCCCCGCTTCGGTCAGATCGATCGCGGGCGTCGCTCCCTCGGGGGTGAAGAAGTGGATCCGCAGCGCGAGGGGCCCTTTGCCCGGCTTCGGCGGCGCGGCGCTGGGGTTGTCCACCCACCGCAGCCATCCTCCACGCGAGAGATGGGTGATCAGCCAGAGGTCACCGGCTCGAAGTGCCAGGTGCTTTCCGAAGCGGGCGGCATCGGTGACGTCCTTGCCCTGCAGCTCGGTGATCGGCGGATCGAATGTCTTGAGAACGCTGAGCGCAGCGATGTCGATTCGGCCGATCACGGCTCCGACGGCATGCTCGCGCAGAAAGCCGGCAAGGGCTTCCACCTCGGGTAATTCCGGCATGCGTCCAGTATGCAGCTACGATGACCGTCGTGATGGTTCCGACTCCGTACGAAGATCTGCTGCGCCACATCCTCGATACCGGGACGGCGAAATCCGACCGCACGGGAACCGGCACCACCAGCGTGTTCGGGCATCAGATGCGCTTCGATCTGGCAGCGGGCTTCCCGTTGATCACCACCAAGAAGGTCCACCTGAAGTCGATCGTCTACGAGCTGTTGTGGTTCCTGCGCGGAGACTCGAACGCCACGTGGCTCCAAGAGCGCGGCGTCAGCATCTGGGACGAGTGGGCAGCTCCGGACGGCGAGCTCGGCCCCGTCTACGGAGTGCAGTGGCGATCGTGGCCCACCCCGTCGGGCGAGCACATCGACCAGATCAGCCAGGTCATCGAGACCCTGAAGACCGATCCGGATTCGCGGCGAATGATCGTCTCGGCATGGAACGTCGGCGAGATCCCGCGGATGGCGCTCCCGCCGTGCCACGCGTTCTTCCAGTTCTACGTGGCCGACGGAAGACTCTCCTGCCAGCTCTACCAGCGCAGCGCAGACATGTTTCTCGGCGTGCCGTTCAACATCGCCAGCTACGCACTGCTCACGCACATGGTGGCGGCGCAGACCGGCCTCGAGGTCGGCGAGTTCGTCTGGACCGGCGGCGACTGCCACATCTACGACAACCACCGCGAGCAGGTCACCGAGCAGCTCTCACGCGAGGCGTATCCGTACCCCACTCTCAAACTGGCGCAACGGGATTCGATCTTCGATTACACCTACGAGGACATCGAGATAGTGGACTACCAGCATCACCCGGCGATCAAGGCCCCGGTAGCGGTGTGAGTGCACCGCAGTTCGTCGGCCTTATCTGGGCTCAGACCACCGCCGGCGTCATCGGAGACGCGGGATCGATCCCCTGGCACGTCCCCGAGGACATGGCTCACTTCAAGTCGAAGACGGCCGAGCATCCGGTGATCATGGGCCGTAAGACCTGGGACTCACTGCCCGCGAAGTTCCGTCCACTGCCCGGCCGTCGCAACATCGTGGTCACCCGCAACTCCTCGTGGACCGCCGACGGTGCCGAGAACGCATCGAGTGTCGCCGACGCCGTGGCCCTGGTGGGCGAGAGCTCGGTCTGGGTCATGGGCGGCGGCGAAATCTATCGCAGTGCAATGGATATCGCGACCCACTTGGAGGTGACCGAAATCGATCTCGACGTCGAGGGCGACACGAGGGCTCCCGAGATTCCGGCCGGCTGGGTCGCGACGGCGGGCGAATGGCAGAACAGCCGGGTCGACGGGACCCGATTCCGCTTCGTGGAGTACGGAAAGCCTACCCAACCTTCTTGAGCGCGTTCAGGATTCCCCCGTCGCGACTGCGAGCGGTGCGTCATACTGACGATCATGGACAAGAAGTCACTCACCGCCCTTGCCCGCCAACAGCTCAAACTTGCAGTCGGCGCGTCGAGTGGCCGCAGTTCGCAGACGGTGTACGGCGGTCACCAGCGCCACCTGCGGCAGACGGTCGTGGCTCTGGCCGCAGGGAACAAGCTGGCCGAACACGACCTCTCCGGCGAGTCGACCGTCCTGGTACTCAGTGGCAAGCTCGAACTGATCTCCGGTGAGCGCTCCTGGAAGGGCTCGACCGGCGACCTTCTCGTCATCCCCGACGCCCGCCACAGCGTCGAGGCCCTCGAAGACGTGAGCTTCCTGCTGACCGTCGCTATGTGAGCGCTTTCCGCACCACCAGCACGGGGCAGTCCGCGGTGTTGACGAGCGCGAAACTCGTGGAGCCCAACAGCATTCCACCGAATCCGCCGCGCCCCCGGTTGCCCACCACGATCAACGCCGCGGTTTCGGACAGTCCGCTCAGAACCCGCACCGGACGGTCCTGAGCGACGACGCGCTGCACTTCGACGTCGGGGAACCTCTCCTGCCAGCCGGCGAGGCTCTCTGCCAGCAGAACCTCCTCGCCGTCGGCGATGGCCTGCCAGTCCTTGGGCGCACGGCCGAACGACTGGGTGAGATCGACATCGGACCACACGTGAACCGCGATCAGCACGGCACCCCGAGCGGATGCTTCGACGAAAGCCCACTCGACCGCAGCCTGGTTGACGTCCGAGCCGTCGATACCGACGATCACCGGCCCCTCGGCAACCGGGCGGCCATCGATGTCGCGGCCTCGCACCACCGCGACCGGGGACACGCTGTGCGCGGCCAACGAGAGTGTGACAGCGCCGGTTTCGCTGGCCCCGATCACCAGCATCTCGGCCTGCGCCGAGACGCCGATGAGAACATCCATCACGCCGCCCTCGACGGCACTGGAGGTCACCTCGAAGGCTGGATCGTCGACGACCAGTGCGGCCAGCGTTTCTGCCGCCACCAACCTCGACTTGGCAGTGGCAACGAATTCGGTTGCTTCTCCTGCGAATTCGCTCAGGTCGACCACCCCCGGCATGTCGACGGCAGTGACGATGTGCAATCGCCGATCCCGTCGGTGAGCGCAGAGAGCCGCCCAGATCACGGCCTTGTCCGCTGCAGCGGATCCGTCGATACCGACGATGATCGGTCGAGAGCCTGTCACGTTTCGGGCCTCCGGTCTTGCGCGAGAACCAATCCTCGCGCGTATGACGAATAGGCGTTCAGGCTAGTCGATGGGGTCCGCCCGAGCGCCTCTTCGATTCGAATCGAACCGAAGAGGCACCGGTCCCACGGACCCCCCGGGGTATGTGGTGTCAGCTGGCGCGCAATGCGTTCGAGTATTCCCGGACTCGTGTGCGGCCGAGCTGGGTTGCGGCGTCCTGGGCGTCGAGATGATCGAGATAGTCGGCCAGTTGGTCGCGGCTGCGGGCTCCGGCACCGAGATAGGTGCGCTCGAAGATGCGCCACTGCGACAACAGGGGTCGCAGAACATCGTCGAGATGGCGGCGCAGATCGTAGATTCCGTCCCGCGAGATGAGCATCGCGCTGCGCGCGAACCCCGGCAGGTTGGTGCCCGGCAGCTGAAAGTTCATGACGACCTCGGTGATCGCCGTGACGGTGAGCGACGGTGCCACCTCGAGCGCCGCGGAGACCAGGTCGGAAAAGAAGCGGACATGCAGATCCTGATCGGCGACGATGCGTCCGAGCAGGCGATCGGCCACCGGATCGTGGCACTGAGCGGCAGTGTTGCGATGACAGATGCTCGACACCGACTCGTCGAGGGTGACCTGGGCCAGCGACCGGAGCAGGTGCGCTCCGTTCATCGGGGCGTCGAAACCCACCGTCATACACTGCGCTCGGGCTCGACCGAGGGCGACCGGATCGACGCTGCGGGTGGCCACCAGGTAGTCGGTGACGGCCACTGCATGCCGGGTCCGTTCGTCGCTCCACTCCGTGAGCCACGACGGCCAGACCCCGACCTCGGAGGCAGCGGTATCTCGCCGGTAGAGCGGAATGTTCTGTTCGACCAGCAGAGTGGTCACCAGTGCCGCTTTGGCGGCCTCGGTCAAGGTCGAGGGCCGCGAACCCCAGTACATCTCGGCTCGGACGTAGTCGGCCGGTTCCCACGGCGCGGCCTCGGCGCGATGACGAGCCAGGTTGGCCTCGATGGTCGGCAACAGTTCTCGCAGAACCGCGAACTGCCCGATATCACTGCGCATGACCGCCCCTTCGTCGCCCGCCTACCCACTCCGACGGAGACAAAGGTAGATCCGCCGAACTCGCACCGCGGAGCGCTTGCGGATTGTTTAGGGCAAGTCGCAAGCGCTCGGGGAGCGCGCTCGAGACAGGTCACAACGAGTTTTGCCGAAATGGTGGATCACGCGTTGATAACAACCTATGATCGACCCTGTTAGAGGCCGGGAAACAAACTTGAAGTACGAAAACGCCGCGGTTTCGTCGGGGATTGCATACATTGAGCCGCGGAAGCGCATCGATACGCGCAAGTAAGTTTGCTCTCCGATGACCTGAAGATCCCAACACGAAGGGTTGATCTGTGACCGTTCACAACTCGACTAGCCTCGGAATCATGGTCGCGGGTCAGCCTGCGTCGGCTCCTCTTCGCGACTTCCGTGCAGTGGCACGGCTCCTCGTGGGGCACTTCGCCGCCAACACCCCCTGCGGGTCGTTGCCGGGCGAACAGCTCCACGGCGACGTCACCGAATTCACCGTCAAGTGCATCAGTATCGCCGTGCAGATGCTCGACGAACGGCGTGCTCCGGCCGAGTCCGACCTGGCCGAACTCCGCGCCAAGGCCAGCCAGTGGGCCCGCGAGGGTGTGCCCCTCGAGTCCGTGCTCAGCGTCTACCACGAGGGCATCCAGATCGGCTGGAATCTGGTGTCCAAGAGGGCAGGCGAGGGTGATGCCGCGCAACTGATCGAGGCCGCCCGGATGTTCGTGCTGCTGTCGGAGAAGGTGTCCATCGCCGCCAGCAAGAGCTACGTCGAGGAACTCCAGGCGGTCGCCAGCGAGCACCACACGGCAGCACACACCCTGGTGACCTCGCTGCTCAGCGGACACAACGCGGTCTCGATGGCCCGTCAGTCCGGCATCGAACTCGCCGACAGTTACCTCGTGCTCGCCATCTCGGTGCCGCCGCACCCCGACGAGAACGACCCCAACATCCAGAAGACCGTCGCCGCCCGCAGAAAGCTGCGCCGCGTCCAGGCCGAGCTGGCCACGATCTGCGGTCGCACTCCCCTCTCTCTGCTCAGCACCGAGGGTGGCACCGTGCTCATTCCCGGCACACACGACGACGAGTGGGTCGAGGCCCTGGTGCATCGCATCGGTACCGCCGCCGAGGTTCCCGTCACCGTCACCGCCGAGCAGGCCGCAACCGCCGACATCCCCACCGCAGCCGATCAGGTACACGAACTGCTGTCGTTGGCACACCAGCTGCACCGCCCGTCCGGCCTGTACCGCATGGACGACCTGGTGCTGGAGTACCAGCTCACGCGGCCTGGCCCCGGCCGTCGCCACCTGACCCAGATCCTCGAGCCCCTCGATTCGTCCCCCGAGCTGCTCGAGACCCTCGAGATCCACATCTCGCACGATCTGAACCGTCAGCGGTCCGCTCGCCAGCTCCATCTGCACACCAACACCGTCGATTACCGCCTCAAGCGGATCGCCCAACTCACCGGGTTCGACCCCACCCGTCCCTCGGGAATTCGGCACCTGCAGGCCGCACTGGTGGCGCGGCGGCTCGAATCCTCGCGCGGCGCAGCGTGATCTGAGAACTCCGACCGGTTTCTCGACCCGACGGCAGGTAGCGTCGGAAGTATTCGAGGAGCAGGGGATCGTTGCATGACCAATTTGAAGCTCGAGCTGTCCGGTGTGGTCAAGGAGTACCCCACCGGCGAGCAACCGGTACGCGCGTTGGACGGTATCGATCTCACGATCGAGGGTGGCCAGTTCGTCTCGCTCGTCGCGCCGTCCGGTGCCGGAAAGTCGACGCTGCTGCACATGCTCGGCGCTCTCGACACGCCGACGTCTGGTTCCATCCGGTTCGACGACGTCGAGGTCACCACCCTCGACGACAACGCCCAATCCGATTTTCGACGCCATCAGGTGGGGTTCGTCTTCCAATTTTTCAACCTGCTGCCGACGATGTCCGCGTGGGAGAACGTCGCCGTGCCCAAACTGCTCGACGGCACACCCATCAAGAAGGCCAAGACCGACGCGATGCGTCTGCTCGACATGGTCGGACTCTCGAACCGATCCGAGCACCGGCCGGCACAGTTGTCCGGTGGTCAGATCCAGCGCATCGCGATCGCCCGGGCGTTGATGATGGATCCGGCGCTGCTGATCGCCGACGAACCGACCGGCAATCTCGATTCGAAAACCTCCCACAACGTCCTCGAAATCCTCGCCGACGTGGCGCACGCCAGCAACGGTCGTCGAGCAGTGGTGATGGCGACCCATGACCTCGAGGCGGCACGGTCCACCGATCGCATCGTCAGCATGATCGACGGTCGCGTCGAGACCGATACCCCGACCGCGGGCCTCGATCGGTGATAGGCACCGCGCTCAGCAGATTCAGAGTCATCAGCCTTCGCGATCTCCGCATGCACTGGGTGCGTTCGCTGGTCTCGGCCGGCGTCGTCGCCGTCGCGGCCGGGCTGCTCATCGCCGTCCTCGGCACGTACGGCTCCTTGACCGGATCCGTCGAGCGTCTCGCCGTGTCGATCGCCGGTAACGCGAACTACGAGATCGTCGGTGTCACCGACTCGGGCTTCGATCAGAGCGAACTCGACGCCGTCCGTGCTGTTCCCGGCGTCGAGACAGCGGTTCCATTGCTGCGCAGCACCGTTCGATCCGACGTCGGAGACCTGACGATTCTCGGTGTCGACTCATCCATCACGGCACTGCAATCCGATCTGGAAGGTGCAGTCGGCAACGCGGCAGGGTTGCTCACCGATCCGGCCGGCGTATTGGTCGGAGCCGCAACGGGTCTGACGCAGGGCGACACCGTCACCATCGACGATGTTCCGACGGCGGTGGTCGGTGTGGTCGACGGCCCGGGAACGCAGCGCATCGGTGGGGGCATGTTCGCCGTCGCGCTCATCCCGACGGCTCAGACGCTCACCGACCGCGCGGGTCAGCTCGATTCGATCTTCGTCCTCGGCAGCGGCGACACTCTGCGCGCCGACCTCGATACCGCATTGGCGGGCCGGGTGTCGGTGATGAATCCGGACTTCCGGGCCGACCGCGCGAACCAGGCCATGAGCCTGACTCGCAATGCGACACTGATGGTCTCGCTCATCGCGTTCGTCGTCGCGGCGTTCCTCGTCTTCAACGTCATGAACATGGCCATCGCGAAACGTCGACCCACCATCTCTCTGCTCCGGGCAGTCGGCGGCCGCCGCGGCGACATCGTCCGCGACCTGCTGTTCGAGTCCGTGTTGGTCGGTCTCGTCGGCGGTGCCGTCGGTGTTCCGCTGGGAATCATGATGGGCCGCATCGCGATCGAAAGTCTGCCGCCGTTCCTCTCCCAAGCCTTCGATGCGCGAATCGAATACGTGCTGCCCGGCTTCGCGATTCCGGTGGCGATCGTCGCGTGCGTGCTGGCCTGCGTCGGGGCGTCGGCCGTCGCCGCCGTGCAGGTGTATCGCATCTCGCCGATCGAAGCGCTCGCAGTCGGCGGCGGAGAGACCTCCGGTGGCCCCGGTCTACGATTCACCCTGGCCGCGACCGTGTTCGGTGTGTTCGCCGTCGCCGGATCCTTCCTGTTCGCCGTCAACGTCGACGGGCAGTTGACCCTCGGAGCCGGTGCGTTGTTCATGTTCGGCGTCGTCGCGCTGTGCGTCGGCGCGACCGGTCCGATCGTGTCCGTCACCGCAGCGGTCCCCCGCCGCTGGGGTGGTGCCGGACGCCTCGCGACCGCCACCATCGAACGCGCCCCACGGCGAATCTGGGCAACCGTGATGACGATCGTGATCGCCGTGGGAGTCAGTGTGGGAGTGTCGGGTTCGCTGACCAACATGACCGACTCGGCAGCCGAATCGTTGTCGTCCTTGGCGAACACCGACCTGTACGTGTCGATGACCTCACCCGACGCCATACCGTCGGGCCCGATCGTTCCCGCCTCGGTCGATGACGCTGTCCGGGCGACGCCGGGGGTCTCTCGCATCGTCGAGGGACAGTGGGCATACGCGACGATCGACGGCGAGACGGTATCCATCCAGGGGGTCGCCGACGGTAGCAACGCGGTGACGCTCGCATCGCTCTCCGACGACGTGCGCGCGGCAGTGCTCGCCGGTGACGGTGTGGTGCTGTCAGAGGGGTTCGGTAGAACACTCGGTGTCTCGGTGGGTGACTCCATCGATCTGCCGACGCCGACCGGGGTGCAGACCGTGCGAGTGCTGGACCTGGTCGAATACATCAACGCCGCCGGCGGGACCATGGCGATCTCGCTGGATTCGATGCAACGTTGGTACGACCGACCCGGGGCTACCTACCTCGAGATCAGCGTCGACGGAGACATTGCGGCAGTCCAGGATTCGCTGCGCGCGGCGCTGCCACCCGAGGCTTTCGTCTACACCGGCGACGCCGCACTAGAGGGAACGAGCGCCGCTATCCGACAGTCCGGTGCCCTGGCCATCGCGTTGCAGTGGATCGTGGCGCTCGTCGCTGCCGTCGCGTTGCTCAACACGTTGACACTGTCGGTACTCGAGCGTCGCCGCGAACTGGGGGTGCTGCGCGCCATGGGCGGTGGCCGCGGAACCCTGGCGCGAATGGTGCTCGCCGAGGCGCTCTCGGTCGGCGTCGTCGGTGGTGTGCTCGGCCTGATCATCGGTGCGGGTCTGCAATACCTGAGCACCCTGATCCTCGGAGCCAGCATCGGAATTCCGGTCGCCTACACCGCGAGCTGGTCGGTGCTGCTGTACGGACTCGTTGCCCTCGGCCTGTCGCTGTTGGGTTCGGCTCCACCTGCCGTGCACGCCTCTCGACTGAGCATCGTGGACGCTATCGCGGCGGATTAGATGGTGGGCGGGCTGGTCCTCAGGATCCGCAAATGCGCTCGCGTTTGTCAGGTGCGAGCGGAATAGACAGCCAGTGGCCGGCGACTCTGCGCGCGTTTGGCGAATGCGCGCGCGTTTGTTCGAGGATGCTCGACGCCTTCGCCCGCGACATCCAGTGCTTCGTCGGCATCGAATCGGCTGCCGATCACACCGCTCACCAGCACCGCACCGTCCTGAACTTGATCGCATCGCCGACCGGGACGGGGAGGAGCAGCGGCAACCTGCTTCACGATCGACACCAAGGGCCGCTAGACTAGCGAGCGCGATGCGGGCCAGCTGTGCAGTGCGGCGGCAGACCCATCCGCAACCGATTGTTCGATGGATCGAAAGCCGTTGCTGGACAATGGCTTCGGATCAGCAGAACGATCACCAGCCTTCGTAGCTCAGGGGATAGAGCAACCCTCTCCTAAAGGGTAGGTCGCAGGTTCGAATCCTGCCGAGGGCACCACGAGTCGACTTCGCGCTCCACCCTCCCGAATTGCTGGCAACTATTGCGCAGCCAGGAATCTCTCCGTATCATCGAACATGCATTCGAGTACTGGGGAGGAACTCGTGGTCACAGCCGTACAAGATTCACCGTTGACGTCCGCTGAAGTGCTGCGCTTCGTCGCGCGACTTCAGTCATCGGAGTTCGACGCCGACGCAGCAGCCGGCATCGATTTGATCTCCGCTCTCGAGACCGTCAAGTGCGCCAGCGTGGCAACCCAAGCCGTGGTGACGGACGCCGTCGCGACAGCCATCAGCAACGAACGCAAGGAGCGCGGCAAGCCGAAATCCCAGTGGCGCAATGGTATTGCGTCGCAAATCGGACTGGCTCGGCGCGAATCACCGAACCGTGGGGGCACTCACCTGGGACTCGCTCGCGCGCTCGTTCACGAAATGCCGCACACCCTCGCGCGGCTGAAAGCCGGGGAACTCAACGAGTGGCGCGCCATGATCCTCGCTCGCGAAACCTCATGCCTCACCGTCGACGATCGCCGCACCATCGACGAACGACTGTGCGCAGACCCCGCCACACTGGCCGGTGCCGGCGACCGCACCATCGAAGGCCGCGCCCGCGCACTCGCCAACGAACTCGACGCCGCCTCCCAGGTGAAACGACGTGCCAAGGCCTACGCCGCCCGCCGCACCAGCACCCGTCCCGCACCCGAATCGATGGGCTTCTTCACGGTCCTCACCTCGATGGAGAAGATGGTCTGCATGTGGGCGACGCTGCGACGAGACGCCGACACCATCATCAACTCCGGCGGTGACACGCGGACCCGCGACCAGATCATGGTCGACCTCGTATTCGAGCGGGTCACCGGCGCATCAGCAGCACAGGGACCGCCGGTGACCGTCGACATCGTCATCTCCGATTCCACCCTCCTCGCCGGCGGTGACACGTCCGCATACATGCACGGCTACGGCGACATTCCGTCCGATGTCGTACGGCAACTGATCCGAGACACACTCGACAGTGAGACGCACGTCGCATTACGCCGCCTCTACGCGCACCCGACGTCCGGTGCGCTGACGGCAGTGGAGTCCACTTCGCGCGCATTTCCCACCGCGCTGGGACGCCTGATCGATCTCCGCGATCGCACCTGCCGAACCCCGTGGTGCGACGCACCGATCCGTCACCACGATCACATCAGACCGCACTCCGCGGGTGGCAGAACGAGTGCCGAGAACGGCGCGGGCCTTTGTGCCGCATGCAATTACGCCAAAGAAGGTGCGGGCTGGACAGCCGAAGCATGGCGAGACAAACGCAACGCGCGACACCGCTACCGGCTCATCTCACCCACCGGGCACAGCTATGACTCGAGTGCGCCGCCGATGCCGGTGGTCGAGCTGTACAGCTCGACGATCGAGAACGTGATGATCACCGGTCTCTTCGACGACGACGCCGCATGACGGGTTGCGGCGGGAAGATACCGAGCACCGACTCGGTTACACTCGTCAACGGCGCGCGTAGCTGCACGCCAGACGTCGTGGAATGCTCCCGAACCTCCATGTGCACCCTGCACAGGCTTCTCTTACGGCGATCGAAACTGCCCACCGGCAGTCTCGCCACCTTGCATCTCGGCCCGAAGGCCCGCAGGTGCAACACCCTGCCCGAAAGGCACTTTTCATCACTATGACGACCCCACAGACTTTTTCTGCACTCGGCGTACCCCAGGCCATCGCGGATGTACTCGCGAGCCAGGGCAAGACCGAGGCATTCCCCATCCAGGCCGACACACTCCCCGACACACTGCAGGGACGCGACGTGCTCGGACGCGGAAAGACCGGCAGCGGCAAGACACTCGCCTTCTCGATCCCGATGGTTGCTCGCCTCGCCGGCCAGCTTCCCGGTAACCGCAAGCCCGGCCGCCCCCGTGGCCTGATCCTCGCGCCGACGCGTGAGCTCGCCACCCAGATCGCCGTCGCGATCGAACCCCTCGCGTCCGCGTACTCGCTGAAGGTCACCACGATCTTCGGTGGTGTCTCACAGGTCCGCCAGGTCTCCGCGCTCAAGGGCGGAGTCGACATCGTCGTCGCCTGCCCCGGTCGCCTCGAAGACCTGATGAAGCAGCGCCACCTCACCCTCGACGGCGTTCAGATCACCGTCCTCGACGAGGCAGACCACATGGCCGATCTCGGGTTCCTGCCTGTCGTCACCCGCATCCTCGCCGCCACCCCGGACAAGGGCCAGCGCATGCTGTTCTCCGCGACCCTGGACAACGGCGTCGACAAGCTGGTCAAGCGATTCCTGCACAACCAGATCACGCACTCCGTCGACGAGGCCACCTCACACGTCGAGGCCATGACGCACAGCGTGTTCGAGGTCGACGGCGTCGAAGCCAAGAAGAAGCTGGTCCACCAGCTCGCCTCCGGCACCGGACGCCGCATCCTGTTCATGCGCACCAAGCACCAGGCCCGCAAGCTCGCCAAGCAGCTCACCGACGCCGGAATCCCGTCCGTCGACCTGCACGGCAACCTCTCGCAGGCCGCCCGTGACCGCAACCTCGCTGCGTTCTCCTCCGGCCAGGCCCGTGTTCTCGTCGCCACCGACGTCGCAGCCCGCGGCGTTCACGTCGACGACGTTCAGCTGGTCGTCCACGTCGATCCCCCGGCCGAGCACAAGGCGTACCTGCACCGTTCCGGCCGCACCGCTCGCGCGGGAAGCGCCGGAGACGTCGTGACCGTCGTCCTGCCCGAGCAGCGCAAGGACACTGCCGTTCTGCTGCGCAAGGCCGATATCAAGGTCACGCCCGTCCGCGTCACCGCCGACTCGCCCGCAGTGGCGAACCTGGTCGGCGAGCAGGCTCGCTACGTCCAGCCGATGCCGAAGGCCGAGCCGGAAGTTCGCGCCGCGAACCCTCGCAACAGCAACAACGCCCGACGCGGCGGCCCGGCCCGCTCCGGTGGGCAGCCGCGCTCCGGTGGACAGCCACGCAGTGGTGGTCAGCCCCGCAATGGTGGTCAGCCGCGTAGCGGTGGCGGCGGCCACAGCCGTCGTGCAGCAGGCCCCGCCACGAGCCAGCGCAGCCGCTGACCCAGCCCGTGCGCACGCCCAAGTCCGGCCCCCTCGGTCCGCAGGAAATGGCGACCGCTGCCGTCAT
>NZ_LVCU01000227.1:0-3885 GCF_001647185.1 Rhodococcus sp. EPR-147 | reverse complement strand
GGTGGTCGCACTCCGGTATCGGACCCGCGCACTGGTCACCTCCGCGGTGGCCGGCACTCTCGTCGGTTTCGTCGCGGCCGGAACCCAGACGGCCATCACCGTCGCCAGTGCCGCCCTACTGGGCGGCCTGGTCGGGCGGGCGAAACGCAGGAAGCAAGGACTGTTCGGCGTTCTCGTCACCTCGATGGTCGTCGGGCCGGTGCTCGGGGCGTTGACGGTGCTGATGCTGCTCGTTCTCGTTCCGTTGCGCGAGCTGTTTCTCGAGACTCTCCGCAACACCTTCGAGGGCATTTCTCGGTTGCTCGAGCGCACATCGGCACTGCAAGGCGTGGCCGACGTGATCCGCACCAGCTCCACGACCGTGCTCGACAACTGGTGGTGGTGGGTCGGCGGGTCGATCGCCTTCGGCATCGTCACCGGAACGTTGTTCGCGTGGCTCATCCTCACCGCGATTCTGGACCGTCTCTCCACCATCCCCACCCCCGAGCCCCTGGCTTCCAGCACCGACGACGAGATCGGGCCGCTGCCGGTCACACTCACCGCGGTCGGGTTCCGGTACCCGGGAAGCACGACGTCCGCGTTGACCGGCGTCGACCTCCGCATCGACACCGGTGAATCCGTGGCGATCGTCGGCCACAACGGTTCCGGCAAATCGACGCTGACGCGGATCCTCGCCGGCCTCGAACCGTCGGAGGGCACCGTGGACAGGCCCGGCTCGACCGGACTCGGACGGTACGGCGGCACCGCAGTGGTGCTGCAGCGCCCCGAAAGCCAGATCCTCGGCACCCGCGTCGCCGACGACGTGGTGTGGGGACTACCGCCCGGCGATTCACGTCCCGACGTGGAGGCCTTGCTCGACGAGGTCGGGCTCGGCGGTATGGGAGCGCGCGACACTGCCTCCCTCTCCGGCGGCGAAATGCAGCGACTCGCGGTCGCCGCAGCACTTGCTCGCCGTCCTGCCCTGCTCATCGCCGATGAGGCAACCGCCATGATCGACGCCTCAGGGCGCGAACATCTGGTCTCGCTCCTCGCCGAATTACCCCGCAGGCACGCGATGTCGGTCGTGCTCGTCACCCACCACGTCTCGGAAACCGTCGCCGCAGATCGCGTCGTACATCTGCACGAGGGGTATCAGGTGCATTACGACTCGACATGGATGCACGCTCGGACGGGTAATGCCGCTGCACTGCACGACAACTCGAGCGAACGCATCCTCGAGCTGAGCAGCGTCGCGCACACGTACAACCGGCGCACACCGTGGGCTCAGGTAGCACTGAACGGCATCGACGTCACTGTCAAACGCGGTGAGGGTGTACTCGTTCTCGGTGGGAACGGTTCGGGCAAATCCACTCTCGCCTGGATCATGGCCGGCCTCACCGGCCCGACCCAGGGCACCGCCCAGCTCGGCGGCAAGGCGATGACCGCACGTGTCGGCGATGTCGGACTCGCCTTTCAGCACTCTCGCCTGCAGCTGCAGCGGCGCACCGTCTCCGAGGACATCGCTGCCGCTGCCGGTCCCGAAACAGGTTCTGCCACAGTGTCGGCCGCGATGGATGCCGTCGGCCTGGACAGGTCGTTGGCGGCTCGCGACATCGATTCGCTCAGTGGTGGTCAGATGCGACGCGTGGTGCTGGCCGGGCTGATCGCGCGTCGTCCTCGGCTACTGGTTCTCGACGAACCCCTGGCCGGGCTCGACCCTCCCGGCCGCGACGACATCATCGGCGTTCTCGCCGGACTGCGCGATCGCGGCGTTGCCATCGTCGTCATCTCCCACGACGTGGACGGTATGGACACCGTCTGCAGTCGCACCATCACGATGGCCGACGGCCACATCGTCTCCGATTCGATCCTGGGGAGCGTGCACTCGTGACCACCGTCGTCTTGCGTCAGGTCCCGCGATTCTCACCGATCCACCGCCTGTGGGCCGGCACCAAACTCGTCGCCGTGCTGCTGCTGAGCATCACTCTCGTGGTGGCACCGACGTGGCCTGCCCTCGGAATAGTGTTCGCGCTGTTGGTCATCGCCGCCATCATCGCGCATGTCCCGATCACCGCAATTCCGCGTCCACCGTGGTGGATCTGGGCACTGTTCGGCGTCGGAGCTCTCATCAATCTGCCGATCGGCGGCGCGGCGGTGCTGGTGTATCTGCGCGCGACGCTGTTCATCTTCGTCCTGCTCGGCGCATCGATGATGATCGGCTGGACCACGTCGATGAGCGACATCGCCCCTGCGGTCTCCAAATTGGGCGCGCCGCTGAAGAAGCTGAAGTTGCCGGTCGACGAGTGGGCCATCGCCGTGGCCCTGAGCCTGCGGTCGCTTCCGCTGCTGATCGAAGAGATGCGCACCCTCAATGCTGCCCGACGCCTGCGCCCCAAGCCGGTCGTCAACAGCGCGTCGGACAATTCTCTGGTCGACATCGTCACGACGGTGATGTCGGTGGCGATCAGGCGGGCCGACGAAATGGGTGGGGCCATCACCGCCCGCGGCGGAACCGGAATGATCACCGCCACCGACGCCCGGTTCAAGGCCTCCGACGCGGTGACGCTGACCGTGGTGACTCTGGCGTGCGCCGCAGCCATCGCGATCAGCTTCCTGTTGGGCTGACCTACTCCCCCGCGAGACGTTCGGTGCGCGAGTTCAAGGCCTTGACGAACACGTCCGGGATGTCGCGCGGATCCTCGGCGACATAACTCGTTCCACCGGTCGCAGCCGAAATCTGCTGCAGTGCAACCGGATCTGCATCACTGGTGACGCCGACGGTGATGATCACGATGGGTCGCACCGGATCCTGTTCCTTCTGCAGCGACGCCAGCAGCTCGTCGAGGGAGATACTGCCCTCGTCCTCGTTGGCACCGTCGGTCAGGATGATGACACTGTTGACGTAGTCGGGGTCGTATCCCTCCTTGACCCGCCGGAATGCAGCCAACGTGGTGTCGTAGAGCCCCGTTCCGCCGCCGACGAGAGCCGGGAGCCCCCGGATCGAATCGAGAATGGCGTCGCGCTGCGATTTTCCGTTGAACGTACCGTCGGCCTTACCCATCGGCACCAATTCACGGTGGTCCTGCTTGCCACCACCGAGCCCGATCGAGAACGCCCACAACCCCATCTGCGTCTGATCGCTGAAAAGCGAGTTGGCACCGACCGACGCGTCCACGGTCAGCGCGATGCGGGTGGAGTCACCCGATTTCGCGGCCATCGAACCCGACACGTCCTCGACGACGAGGGTACGCAACGGCAGTGCGAGCACGGCCCAGTCCCGCAGCGTCGTCTCGATGGACAGCGGATTCTTGATCTCGAGCGACGCAACGGACCCGACGCCTCGGCCGTCGGGAAGTGGTGTGCCACTCGATGTTCGGAAGCCGGCTGCGACCAAGGTCTCGGCGGCAGACGCGGTGGCGAGAACCGAGCCCAGTGCGGCTCCGGCCTGCTTGACGCGGTCGTATTCGGGGCCGGCAGGCGCGGTCACGGCCAGCGGGTAGTTGAGGAAATAGCTGCCGGTCGGCGGAACCGACTCGGTCAGTCCCGATCCCGGATTGTCGGCCTCGTACGCAAGCAGTGCCTGCTCGGTCGCCACGCTGGTGCCACCCTCGGCGGCCACCTGGGCCACCAGATCCGGGGTGTCGTGTGGAGTGTCCGCGATTCGTCCGAAGTCCTGAGCCATCGGGACCAGGGCCGCCGACACGGCCTTGGCGTCGGAGATCGCCACCTCGGATTCGGCCAGCGCACCGAGGATCGCGGCATTCGAGGCGCTGCTGGTCAGGGGATCACCGATGCGTTGCCCGGGAAGCTGGAGCACGCTGAGCCAGGTATCGGTCACCGGAGCGGCATCGGACTTCGAGACCAGGACCGGCAACGTGTTCGCGACGGAGGCCTTGGCCAGCTCGG
>NZ_LVCU01000226.1:0-3122 GCF_001647185.1 Rhodococcus sp. EPR-147 | reverse complement strand
TCTCGGTGGCGGTGTCGGCGGGCCGTTCGGGGCGAACCTCGAAGTTCACGCAACCACGATCGAACTCGGTGGCCTGCGCGAGAATCTGCTCGACGGGCTCGGCGATGGAGGTGTCCACGGCGAGCGAGACGGTGTCGACGGAATCGCAGGAATCAACACCGGACGCGCGGACGGCCTGAACGCCGAACCAACCACCGACCACGACGACGACTGCCACCAGCGCAAGCACCGACCAGATCGCGGCCGAACCGAACCGCCGCGCACTACCGCTGTGACGTCCCGACATCGATGCAACCCCCTGCTCGCCCCCCGCTGCACTCACAGGACGAGTGCAAGCGCACGCGCCCTCAGAAGTGACGCGACGCACAGCATAGTAGCCTTCTCAGCGACCGGAGCGACTTCTCAGCGCATTGACGAAAACGTTCGGGATCTCCGCGGGATTTCGAGCAACGAAGCTCGTACCACCCGTTGCTGCCGAAATCTGTTGCAGCACACCAGCATCGGCGTCGTCGGTGATGCCGATGGTGACGATGACGACCGGCCTGGACGGGTCCTGCTCGGCGCGCAGAGTGGACAGCAGCTCGTCGAGCGCGATGCTGTCGGGGTCCTCGTTGGTGCCGTCGGTGAGGATGATGACGCTGTTGACCGCGTCGGGATCGTAGCCCTGCTGCACCGTGCGGAACGCTGCCAACGTGGTGTCGTAGAGACCGGTACCACCTCCGACCAGGGCCGGAAGCGTTCGAGTCTGCTGCAGCAGCACCTCACGCTGCGTGGTGTTGCCGACTTTTTCGTCCATTCGCCGGATCGGTGCGAGCTCACGGTAGTCCTGCGATTCGCCGCCGAGTCCGATCGAGAATGCCCACAACCCCATCGACGCGTTGTCGGGGAACAGTCGATTTCCGGTTTCGCTGGCCTGCACCGTCAATGCGATACGTGAGTCGGCCCCCGCGCTGTAGTTCATCGATCCGGAGACGTCCTCCATCACCAGAGTCCGCGACGGCAGCGCCAACACCTGGTACTGGCGCAGCGTCGACTCGGCGGCCTGCTGGTCGGCGATCGTCAGAGACGTCACGTCACCGATCCCGCGATCGGAATCGAGGGGTGCGTTGTCCGCGGAGCGGAACCCCGCATCGGACAGAGCCCGCTGCCCCTGTTCGGATTCGATGGCCGTGGCCAGTGCCGTCCCGACGGATTTCGCGGTCTCGTGTCGATCCCCTGCGGGCTCGGTCACGGCCAGCGGAAAGTTGAGGAAGATGCTGCCCGTCGGCGGCACCGTCGCGCCCAGTTCGACGTTGTTGTCCTGCTGATAGGCCAGGAAGGCCTGCTCGGAGACCACTGCGACACCGCCGTCGGCAACCAGATCGTCCAGCCGTACCGTCGGATCGGCCTCACCGCGAGTGGCGGCCTGGGCCTGAGCGATGGGGACGAGCGCCGCTCCGACCGAGTCCAGGGCGGTCTCGTCCGATCCGGCCTCGGCCACCGCGCCCAGGATGGCCGCATCGGATGTGGTGTTGGTCAGCGGGTTGCCGATGCGCAGACCTTCGAGCTTCAACGCGGTGAGCCAGGTGTCGAAGAACGGCACCTCGTCCTTGCGGGCCGCGAGCACAGCCGGGGTGCCGGCCACCGACTGACTCGCCAGGTCGATCAGCGACGCAGTGGACCGCACGGTCTTGCCGATCCACAGCGAGGAATCCGGAATCCAGAGAGAGGGAACGTCGTCGCCCTTGGCGACCGCAGCCGAGACCTGGCCGGATTCGGTTGCGGTGACCTCGATCCGAGCGCAACCGAGGCTTTCCGCGGACGTCTCGTCGACGATCTTCTGCAGCACCGGCGCGATGGCAGGGTCCGCGGCCAGAGAGTAGGACGCGGGATCGCCGCATTCGGAACCGAATGCCTTCTGCGCGACGACCACTCCGCCGCCCACCACGAGAAACAGGGCCACGGCCACGACGCCGTACTTGGCGAATCCTCTGCTGCTCGTCGCGGACGACGGGGCACTGTGTCTACCGGGCATGGACGGCTCCTACTTCACTGGTCGTTCCACAGGCTCCACCCCTGCCGCGTCAGGCGTAGATCTTGACGAACGTTTTCAGCGAGTTCTCGATGTCGCCCTTGAGGGCGCGTGCGACGCCGGACCCGATCGGACCGAACAGCGGCGCGCCGCCGAGGTTGACGTCGATGGTGATCTCGGAGCCTTCACCCTTGGATTTCACGGACAGGTTCAGGCCGATCTTGACGCCGCCCTTACCGTTGCCCTTGAGCTCGAGCTTCTTGGGCGGATCGTAGGACTCGATCTTCCAGGACACCCGGTTGCGCATGCCCTTCACGCTGGCGACGGAATCCAAGGTGGTGCCCACGGCCAGTTGCTCGGGCAGCTCACCGCGCCACGCTTCGTGGATGGAGAGCCACTGCTCGTATCCGGACAGATCGGACGCGTGCGCCCACGTCTGCTCGGGGGTGAGTGGGACGTCGAGGGAAACCTTCAGCTTGGCCACAGCAGGGATGGTAACCGCTGCACGAAAAATGTCCGTGTGAGGCCTTGCTCACACGGACATTTTCGGGGGGACCTGCTATCGACTAGTGAGCGCTGGCCTTCTCCGCACCGATACCGGTGAGGGAGCGAACCTCCATCTCGGCCTGCTTGTCGGTGTTCTCGGTGTCCTTCGAGATCAGAGTTCCGACGATGCCGAGGATGAATGCCAACGGGATCGAGACGATGCCGGGGTTGGAGAGCGGGAACCAGGCGAAGTCCGAGCCGGGGACCATCGACGTCGGCGATCCGGAGACGGCCGGGGAGAAGATGATCAGCACGATCGTCGAGATCAGGCCGCCGTACATGCTGAACAGTGCGCCGGTGGTGGTGAAGCGACGCCAGAACAGCGAGTACAGGATGGTCGGCAGGTTCGCGGCCGCAGCAACGGCGAACGCGAGTGCCACCAGGAAGGCGATGTTCTGCCCGTTGGCGAGGATGCCGAGGCCGATGGCCAGGACGCCGATTACGACGGCGGTGATCCGCGAGACCTTGACCTGCTTCTTGTCGTCGACCTTGCCCTTCTTGATGACGCTCGCATAGATGTCGTGAGCGAACGACGCCGAGGCGGTGATCGTCAAGCCGGCGACCA
>NZ_LVCU01000225.1:0-10167 GCF_001647185.1 Rhodococcus sp. EPR-147 | reverse complement strand
TAGGGAAAACCGGCCTGGCGTAAGTACTTCGCGTACGCGCGCAACACCACTGCCTGCCGCCAGTGCAGGCCGGCGCGCATGACCAGCTCGTTGAACCGGTCGGCCTCCGCCTCGCCGCTCCACACTGCCGCGAACGCATCGGTGAATCGGTGCTGCACTCGGCTCTCGCGATCGGCGGTGCCCGCCTCGGACAACTCCGCGTCGATGTCACCGTCGATTGCCGAACGCAGCATCTCGCGTGAGGCCGAGAGCCCGAAATCGTAGATCCAGCAGGACATTCCGTCCGGCCGCACCACCGGGTACGGTCGTTCGTCGTCGACCTCGACGCCGAGACTCTGCAGGATGGGCAGCACCTGCGACAGCGAGACACCCGCGCCGCCGATGTACAGCGAGAACCGCCAGCTACCCACGGCCGACTGCTCGTTGCGGTAGAGCTGCATGTCGATCGACTCGTCGCCGAGCCCTTCGAGGCGAGCGATGTCGGTCACGGCACGAGCCGGACTGAAGTCCTGCTTGTACGCCTCGGGGAACGCCTCTGTGTAGCGCTGGATCCGCAGCGGGTCCACGGTGCGGTCCAGCGAGACCGCGTCGCCGAGGGAGTCCTCCCAGGTTCTGGTGGTCTCGGTGAGAGCCGCCTCGATCCGGGTGATGTCCTCGGCGGCCAGCTCCGTCGATGCCGTTCCCGGCGTGCGGCGGACGGTCACGTGCAGCAGCGCCAGGTCCGATTCCGTCACGCGCGCCGTGTAGTCGAGAGAAGTGCCGCCGAGCTCACGGAGCAGCCGATCCTGAATGGCCAGCCGAACACGGGTGGTGTAGCGATCTCGCGGCAGGTACACCAGGGCGGAGACGAAGGACCCGCCGGCATCGGGCCGCACGAACAGCTTGACCTTGCGCCGACGGCCCAGTGCGAGAACAGCACTCGCGGTCTCGAACAGCCAGGCCGCCGAGGTGGCGAACAGTTCCGAGCGCGGCATCGACTGCAGCACTTCGAGCATCGCCTGACCCGAGAACGACCCGAGATCATGGCCGGCCCTGGCGATCACCGAGCGCACCCGACGCTCGATCACCGGAATGTCGAGCACGTTCTCGTGCAGCGCCGTCACGGTGAAGACGCCGACGAAACGGTGTTCGGCGGAGTTCTCGGCGTCGAGAACACTCACGAAGTAGGGGTAGACGGCGCGGTGCACCGTCGCCGGACTCGCTCCCTGTGTCAGGGCGACCAGGTCGCGTTGACCGAGCGGCTCCGAACCGTGCACGTCGTGGGCCGCGTCGCGCAACACCCCGAGGCTGCTCGACTCCTCCCCGGTGGCCGTCCGTGCACCGTCGACGCCGCCGAGCCGGTACCGGCGGTACCCGAGGAGCGTGTAGTGACCGTCGCCGAGCCAGCGCAGCAACGCGGCTGCGTCGCGATGTTCGACGGCGATGTCGGACTCCGCATCACCGGCCCGCTGGGCCGCACCGTCGAGGAGATCGGCGACCTCGGCCTGCACCCGACGCATGCGATCGGTGTCGCCGACGACCTGACGCACGTCGGCCAACACCCGGCTCGCCTCCGACTCCACGCGGTCGAGGGCCTCCGCGGGCGTGGACGGATGCAGCTGGACGTGAATCCAGGATTCGTGTCGACCGTCGGCGCTCGGACCCGTCAGCTCGCCGTCCGCGTCGCGGGCGACCGACAGAATGGGATGGACCACGTCGGTGTACTCGATGCCGAGTCGGGACAGCAGCGAGATGACCGACTCGACGAGAAGCGGCATGTCGTCGGTGACGATCTGCAGATAGCTGCCCGCGGCCTGATGGGCGGCCGAACTCGACTCGCTGGGTCGGTGCACCGCTACGTTCGCGGTATCGGGCAGCCGCTGAGCGGCCAACCGGACGTGCCGGTGAAAGGACGTGGTGTCGGGAGTGTGCGCGGACGCTCCGACGGCCGTCGTGTCCACGTGCTCGAAGTACTCGGCTTGCAGTGTCGCCAGCTCGGCCAGGAGTCGGTCGTCGAGGCCGTCGGCCCAGTCGTTGTCGGGCAGGTCCAGCGAGCGTGGCATGGTGTTCGAGTACTCCCTCGTGAGGATTTTCCCGACGCCCGCCGATCGCCGGTCGTCGATGACTCCTCGACCTTAGTGTCGAACACCCTGTTACCGCAGTGACCTCGCTGAGCCGGCGCGTGGCGAACTACTCCGAGCCGAGATACTCCGCGAGAAGCTTCCTCTCGTCCTCCGACAAAGGACGAGAGGAAGACGTCGCGAGATCGAAGGCAACCATCAGTGCTTCGGCATCCGCACAGATTTTTCCGTCCCGGTCGGTCACCACGTGCCGGACGCCGTACGAGGTGGTCCCGATGCGGGTGATCCACAGCTCGATCGTCAGCGGACCCGAATCGTCGAGAATCGGATGCAGAAAATCGGTGGTGAGTTTCCGCACCACCGCTGCGCCGCGCACACCCGGACCCCCGAAGACCGCGTTCAGGAACTGAACGCGGCCCTCCTGGAGGTATTCGACGAACCGGGTGTTGTTGACGTGGCCGAGACGGTCTGAATCACCCCACCGCACCTGAAGTGTGCAGGTGAAGGTTTTCGCCGGCATGTCAGTCTCTGGTCAGCTTACGGTGCGTGACGCGATGCGGGCGGGCCGCGTCGGGTCCGAGGCGTTCGACCTTGTTGGCCTCGTAGCCCTCGAAGTTGCCCTCGTACCAGTACCACGCGGCCTCGTTGTCGCCGAAGCCACCTTCCCACGCCAGGATGTGCGTGCAGGTGCGGTCCAGGAACCACCGGTCGTGGGAGATGACCACGGCGCAGCCCGGGAATTCCTCGAGAGCGTTCTCGAGAGATCCGAGCGTTTCGACATCGAGGTCGTTGGTCGGTTCGTCGAGCAGGATCAGGTTGCCGCCCTGCTTGAGCGTCATCGCCAGATTCAGACGGTTCCGCTCACCACCGGAGAGCACTCCGGCAGGCTTCTGCTGATCGTGGCCCTTGAACCCGAACGAGCTGATGTACGCACGCGACGGGAACTCCGAGCTGCCGACGGTGATGAAGTCCAGACCGTCGGAGACCGTCTCCCACACCGTCTTCTTCGAGTCGATGCCCGAGCGGTTCTGGTCGACGTAGCTCAGCTTGACGGTCTGACCGATCTTGACCTCGCCGCCGTCCGGCTCCTCGAGCCCGACGATGGTCTTGAACAGCGTCGTCTTACCGACGCCGTTGGGGCCGATGACGCCGACGATACCGTTGCGGGGCAACGTGAACGAGAGATCCTTGATCAGCACGCGGCCGTCGAAGCCCTTGTCCAGGCTCTTGACCTCCACCACGACGTCGCCGAGGCGCGGCGGGTTGGGGATCTGGATCTCGTCGAAGTCGAGCTTCCTGGTCTTCTCGGCCTCGGCCACCATCTCGTCGTAGCGAGCCAGACGAGACTTGCTCTTGGCCTGACGTGCCTTGGCACCGGAACGAACCCAGGCGAGCTCGTCCTTGAGGCGCTTCTGCAGCTTCTGGTCCTTCTTGCCCGAGACCTCGAGACGTTCGGCCTTCTTCTCCAGGTACGTGGAGTAGTTGCCCTCGTACGGGTACAGGTGTCCGCGGTCGACCTCGGCGATCCACTGCGCGACGTGGTCGAGGAAGTACCGGTCGTGAGTGACGGCGAGAATCGCGCCTGCGTATGCGGCCAGGTGCTGCTCGAGCCACAGCACACTCTCGGCGTCGAGGTGGTTGGTGGGCTCGTCGAGCAACAGCAGGTCGGGCTTGCTCAGCAGCAGCTTGCACAGCGCCACGCGGCGCTTCTCACCACCGGAGAGGTTGGTGACGGGCGACTCGGGCGGCGGGCAGCGCAGCGCGTCCATGGCCTGTTCGAGCTGGGAGTCGATCTCCCAGGCATCGGCGTGGTCGAGCTTTTCCTGCAGCTCGCCCATCTCTTCCATCAGCTCGTCGGAGTAGTCGGTTGCCATCAACTCGGCGATCTCGTTGTACCGCTTGAGCTGGACCATCGTCTCGCCGAGACCGTCCTCGACGTTCTCGCGAACGGTCTTGGTGTCGTCGAGGACCGGTTCCTGCATGAGGATGCCGACCGAGGCACCGGGAGCGAGGAACGCCTCACCGTTTCCGGGCTGATCGATTCCCGCCATGATCTTGAGGATGCTGGACTTACCGGCGCCGTTGGGGCCGACGACGCCGATCTTCGCTCCCGGATAGAAGCTCATCGTCACGTCGTCGAGGATGACTTTGTCGCCGTGCGCCTTGCGCACCTTCTTCATGGTGTAAATGAATTCAGCCATGACGCCCAGCTTATCGGTGCGAGTGGGTCTCCGGCACCACCGCCCGAGCGCGTAGCCGCCGCCCGCACTCGATCGAGGTTCCGATGCAGCGCGGACGGCGGATGCCGGGAGACCGTCAAGCCGGAACGGACTCGCGCACGTCGTCCTCGATGCGATCGTGGTCCCGATCCTCGTCCACAGGTTCGGTAGCTCCAGGATCGCCGTCCGGCGCAGCCTCGGGTGCCACCGCTTTCGTCCGATGGATCGAGACGTTGCAGCGCGCGAGATCCGGTCCGACGGCGCTGGCCCGCATCTCCAGATCGGCGCGTTCGACCCCGTCGCGGTTGGTGTACTCGTTGGTCCTCAGCTGCCCGTAGGCGATGATCGGGTCGCCCTTCATCAGCGATGCTCCGACGCCGCGCACGAGACGACGCCAGCACGTGACCGTCAGGTAGAGGGTTCCGCCGTCGGTCCACTCGCCGGTGTTGCGATCCTGACGTCGGGCGTTGCTGGCCATCCGGAAGCTGAGGACCTCGTCGCCGGTGGGTGTGGAGCGCTTGACGGGATTGGTGATGACCGTTCCGACAACTGCGCACTGTGCTTCGTACATGGTGTGTTCCCCCTCGATCGATGTCGCGTGGTTGCGATCGAGATCGACACTGCTACGCGGAAGACGTCCGTGGTGAACGAGTTCACGAAATGTGGACAACCGGCCGGCCTGTGGATGAAGCACCCGAATCGGGGCCCGCGCGACCCGAGAATGTCGGGACCGTGTGCTAGTCGGGAACTTCGGCGTACATGTGGCCGTCGAGCTCGGGGATCACTCGCCCCGCAGTGAGCGAAGCAACCAGCGCCGCAGTCGAATCGGCGTCCGGAACCGCGACGGTCAGTACCGCGGACGCGCCGTAGGCGGTGCCGACGACGACAACCCCGTGCCCGCGCAGTTCCGATTCCACGCGACCGACCTCGGCGTGGTCGAGTTCGAGAGTCATGATCTCGCGTCGTTCCCGGGTCAGGAACATCGCTCCGGACAACGCCTCGGTCACCGCTCCGCCGTAGGCACGGGCAAGTCCGCCGGTGCCCAGCTTGGTTCCGCCGAAATATCTGCTGACGACCGCGACGACGTTGGTCAGGTGATGCCCGCGCAGCACGTCGAGCATCGGTGTACCTGCCGTACCGCTCGGTTCACCGTCGTCGTTGGACCGCTCGATGCGCGGATCCGGCGGCGACACATCGACGATGAACGCCGAACAGTGATGTCCGGCAGCAGGATCGGCCTTGCGGGCCGCGTCGATCACAGCTCGCGCCTCGGCTTCCGTGGCCGCGCGATCGACGACCGCGAGAAACCTCGACTTCTTGATCTCGATCTCGCACTCGACGCGACCGGCGATGGTACGCAGTGGGGTCACCCGGTCTCACTCATGCGGCAACACTGTCAACCACATCGTCTGCGGCTTGGACCAATCGGGCGTACATGCCGTCGTTCTCCAACAGGGATTCGTGGCTTCCGACCTCGCGAACGACGCCGTGATCGAGTACTGCGATGCTGTCCGCGGAGCGCACCGTGGACAGTCGATGCGCGATGAGGATGGTCGTTCGCCCGTTCATCAGGCCGTCGAGCGCGGTTTGCACTGCGCGTTCGGTGTGATTGTCGAGGGCGCTGGTCGCTTCGTCGAGCACCAGGATCGGTGGATTGCGCAACACCGTTCGGGCAATGGCGATGCGTTGCTTCTCACCGCCCGAGAAGCGGTACCCGCGTTCGCCGACCATGGTGTCGTACCCGTCGTCGAGGCCGTCGATGAAGTCGTGGATCTGTGCCGTTCGGGCCGCCGCGAAAATCTCCTCGTCGGTGGCGTCGGGTTTGGCGAATCGCAAGTTCTCTCGAATGGTGGCGTGGAACAGGTACGTCTCCTGAGAGACGACGCCGACCAGGTCGGCGATGGTCTCCGAAGCCATCTCCCGCAGGTCGATGCCGTCGATCGTCACCGATCCAGCCGTCGGATCATGCAGCCGCGCAACGAGATAGCCCAGAGTCGTCTTGCCGGACCCGGTTGCGCCGACGAGAGCGAGTGTGCTGCCTGCCGGGATTTCGAGGTCGATGCCGCTCAATGTCGGAACTGTTGCCGAGGTGTAGGTGAAGTCCACGGCGCGGAAGGCGACGTCTCCGCGGACGGACTCGCGCGGCAGCGCCACCGGATGGGCGGGCTCGGCCACCTCGATCGGCAGATCGAGGTACTCGAACACTCGCCCGAACAGTGCGAGCGAGGCCTGCACCTCGACGCCGGTGTTGAGCAATTGCATGGTGGGCCGGAACAATTGGGTCTGCAGAGCGGTGAACGCGACCAGAGTTCCGATCGTCAGTGCGCTCCCCTGCCCGATGGTGATGCCGGCGAACCAATACACCAGGGCAGGCATGACGGCGAAGCTGATCTGAATGGTGGCCATGCGCCACTTTCCCGCCATCATCGCTGCAAGTTCGACCCCGGCCACTTCGTGGGATCGGTCGGCGAACTTCTCGGTCAACACCTGCGCAGAGCCGGTGGTCTTGCCCAGCAGAATGCCGCTGACCGAGAGTGATTCCTCGATCTGCACCGATAGGTCGCTGAGCAACTTCTGTCGCTTGGTGGAGATCTTGCGCCGCTCGTCGCCGATGCGGCGAGCGACACGGACGAAGACCGGCAGGATGATCAACGAGAACGTGGCGAGCTTCCAGTCGAGCAGGAACAGGGCGACCACAGTCGCGGCAACGGTCGTCGCGTTCTGCGCGATGGACGTTGCGGTATTGGTGACCACCGATTGCATGCCGCCGATGTCGTTGGCGATGCGTGATTGCACCTCGCCGGTGCGGGTGCGTGCGAAGAATCCGAGGGATTGGCGTTGCAGGTGCGAGTAGACCTGGACGCGTAGATCGTGCATGAGTCGCTGACCGACGCCGTTGGACATCCAGGTCTGCACGACGCCGAGAGTGTTGGTGGCGACTGCAACTGCGATCATGCCGAGTGCGATCAGGCTGACGAGCGTGACATCGCGGTCGGGTATCGCATGATCGAGGAGTTCGCGGAGAAGCAAGGGGGACGCGAGCGCGATGATCGCGCTGACGACGATGATCGCACTGACGACGGCGATCTTGCGGCGGTAGGGCGTGAACAGAGCCAGGACTCGGCGCACGGGTGCTGGATCGGACGCGAGGAGAGAACGTTCGGGTCGGCTTTCCAAGTAGACCTCCGTGGTAGCTGAAGTAATATGCAGAGGCTACCTCACTATGAGGTAGTGAGCAACCGTCGCTATGATCCCGTACATGGAAACCGGACACTCGCCCAACCTGAGCGAGCAGTTCATGGCCGTCGCGCGGCAGATCCGGCGCAGCCACATGACTGCGTTGGAACCGTTCGGCCTCAATCCCTCACAGAGTCGGGCCCTGCACGTGTTGGCGCGCGAGCCCGAGTCCGTGCGACTACGCGATCTCGCCGAGCACCTGCGCATCGTCGCGCGATCGGCCACCGACATCGTCGACTCCCTCGAGGCGGCGCACCTGGTGATCCGGCAACAGGATCCGAGCGATCGGCGAGCCGTCCTGGTCGAGCTGACCGACACCGGCCGCGCGCTGTTGGACAGAATCGACGACGCGCGCCGTCAGGTGTCGTCGGAAATGTTCGACGGCCTCGAGCCCGCGGAACGCGACGAGCTGAACCGACTGTTGAGCAAGATCGCCGAGACCGGCTGAACCGACCGAGTACTACTGCTCGCCGGTCCGTTCGCGTCGTGCGAGCTCGGCGAACATCGCGTTGTGCGCGGCCAGGTCGGCATCGTGATCGCGCTCGGCGGCGCGGTCACTGCGCCTGGCATCTCGATCGTCGCTGCGGGTCCATTGGATCAGCAGCGCCAGCATGACGAGCACCAGCGGAACCTCGCCTGTGGCCCAGGCGATACCGCCGCCGAGCTTCTGATCTCCGAGCAGGTCGGAGTTCCAGTCCAGCCCGAGCGTCCGGTAGAACCAGCCACCCATCACGGTGTTCATGCTCATCAGAGCCACTCCGAAGAAGGCATGGAACGGTAGCGATCCGAACACGACGGCGAGTTTGGTGACCGGAGCGATCTTGCGCGGAGACGGATCGACTCCGATGACGGTCCAGTAGAACAGGTAACCGCTGAGCACGAAGTGCAGGTTCATCAGCAGGTGCGCGCCGTGACTGTCCAGTACCGCCCCGAAGATTCCGCCGAGGTAGAGCACGTAGAAGCCGCCCACGAAGATCAGCGCCGCGACGAGCGGATGGGTGACGAACTGCGAAAGTCGACTGTGCAGGCCCATCAGCAACCACTCGCGCATCCCGGGGACGCCGTCCTTGCCGGCCGCAGGCAGTACCCGCAACGCCAGCGTCAGCGCGCCACCGAGCGCGAGGAGGACGGGGGCCAGCATCGAGAGCATCATGTGTCCGGTCATGTGCACGCTGAACACGGCCGTGGAATATCGACCGATTCCCGAGGACGTGCTGATCAGCAGCGTGAGGCAGCCCAGCACCCACGCGACCGTACGGCCGACGGGCCACGCGTCTCCGCGCAGCCGCAGCCGCCGGACGCCGATCAGGTACACCACGGCCATGACGATTGCCACGGTGCCGAAGATCAGATCGAAGCGCCAGTCCAGCGCCATGCGCGCGAACGTCGGCGGGCCACTGAGGTTGTACCCGAGTGCCGCTTCTGTGGTCGTGAGATTGGGGTCGATCTCGGCCGGCGGAGGTGTGCGGCCGAGCCCGACGGCCAGCCCGATGGTCGCAGCGAGGACCAGCACCTCGGCACCGGCGAACCGGAGCAGCGGCCCGCGGGCCGTGGGATCGGCGATCAGTGCCGGTAGGGCACGGCGGCGCTGCATCCAGCCGAAGCCGCCCAGCACGATCAGGGCGACGATCTTGCCCACGATCAGCAGGCCGTAGGTGGTGGTGAACAGGTCGGCGAGCGAAACCCGGACCAGGGCGTTGATGACGCCGCTGATGCCCATGACCACGAAGCAGACTCCGGCGATCGTGGAGAATCGGCGAGCCGCGACATCGGCGTGTGCACCACGCCTGCGAACGTGCGCCAGCAGCGCGAACAGTCCGCCCGCCCACAGTGACGCGGCCCCGAGATGCAGGATCAAACTGTTGGTGGCGATGTCGTGCGAGCCGCCTGCCGAGGAGTGTCCGCTCAGCGCGATCGGCAGCAGCGTCGCGAGGGAGAACCCGAGCAGTGCGGGCGTCCAGGCCCACCGCAACACCGTGCGCGACGCGATGGCGAGCACAACGGCCATGATGGCGGTCCAGCGCCAGGCACTGGCGATCTCCACCTGGTCGAGCGCAATCCACAGGTTGGCCGGTTTGATGGCCTCGGCGAACGGCTGCCCCGAGGTGTCGGACAACGTCAAAGGCACCAGAAGCAGGGCGCAGACGGCCCAGATGATCGACGCCACCGAACCGGTCCGGACCGCGCGGTACCCGTCGACGTCGAGAATCCCGTTCTTCTGCGGCGGTACGAGGAACGCGGCCAGCAGAAAGGATCCGATGGCGATGACGGCGGCGATCTCGCCGATGGCCCTCAGCGCAGGCAAACCGTACGTGGTGGCCGGGCCCGGATCCGGGATTCCGAGCAATACCAGCGCATCGGAGGCGGAGAGCATCACGATGAGTGCGGCCACCACACCGGCGATGACGCCTGCGGTGGCGAACACCGTCGTGGTGGTCGACCGTGGATCGTCGTTCGTCGAACCGTCGTTCGCCCGGACATCGTCCGCCGGGAGTTCAGCGGTCGAGGGTTCGGGCTTCTCGAGATCCGGTGTTGCCATACCACCAGAGTAAGAGGTGATCGGAAGTACTCGAAACGCGAGTCCTACACAGCGTCGTACTTGTCCGTACTCACGGCGTCGCTCGCGTCGTGATGGATGCGGCCGTGTCGGG
>NZ_LVCU01000224.1:0-55211 GCF_001647185.1 Rhodococcus sp. EPR-147 | reverse complement strand
CCGAGATCGAGACCGATCGGGCTGGCCAGACGAGTGAGTTCCGTCTCCGTCAAACCCGAAGCCCGCAACCGAGCCATGCGGTCGTCATGGGTTCGGCGCGATCCCATCGCGCCGACGAACGCCAGCGATGGAATGCGCAACGCCACCTCGAGCAGTGGCACGTCGAATTTGGGGTCGTGGGTCAACACACAGACGACGGTGCGTTCGTCCACCTCCCCCGCCGCGAACTGCGCGGACAGATAGTCGTGCGGCCACGCGACCACAACCTGCTCGGCTGCGGGAAACCGCTGCGGAGTCGCGAAGACTGCCCGTGCGTCGCAGACCGTGACTCGGTACCCGAGGAATGCGCCCTGTTGCGCCACCGCGGCAGCGAAATCGATGGCTCCGAACACCAGCATCCGAGGCGGCGGAGCGTGGCTCGAGACGAACACCTCCATCCCCTCGCCCCGTCGCTGGCCGTCGGGGCCGTAGGTCAGGACAGCCGAACGGCCAGCGGCGAGAAGCCCTTTCGCATCGTCGGCCACGGCAGCGTCGGCACGCTCACTGCCGAGCGAGCCTCGGGTGCCCGATTCTCCGACGACGATCCTGCGGCCGAGCCGTTCCGGATCGCCGTGCGCGACAACTGTCGCCATCGCCACGGGCACATTGGCGCGAACGTCCGCGACGAGGGCCTCGAATTCGGGAAACGTCTGTCGGGTGAGCACTTCGACGAACACGTCGAGCGTTCCGCCGCAGGTGAGCCCGACGGCGAACGCATCGTCGTCCGATACCCCGTATCGGGTGAGCACCGGAGCACCGGTACGCATGACGTCCTGCGCGAGTTCGTAGACCGCGCCTTCGACGCAGCCGCCCGAGACCGAACCGGCCACCGCACCGTCGGAACCGACGACCATGGACGCTCCGACCGGACGCGGCGCGGAATCGAAGGTGCGGACCACCGTCGCGACCGCTGCCACGTCGCCGGACTGCCAGGTGCGCAACGCGTCGTCGAGGATGTCGTGCACAGCACCTCCTTCGACCTGGGGTCGGAACGCTTCCGAAACCACCGCTTTCCCGCTGCGACCATCGCCCAACCCATGCCGGCGCGATCGGCGTATACGGAAAGGTACACTCGTCAACCGTGCTCGAGCGGGTCCGCCCGCACGTGCCAGCCTCCGTAGCTCAGGGGATAGAGCAAGGGCCTTCTAATCCCTTGGTCGCAGGTTCGAATCCTGCCGGGGGCACCCTCTGACCAGCACAAACGTAAGTCGGTTCGGCTCACTGTGGTTGACTTCGCATAACGAAGGGTCACACGTGCATCAGCTCACTCTCGGAGTCCTCTCACGTTCGCGCAAGCCCGATGAGCGGCGACTACCGATTCACCCACTGCATTTCGATCGAATAGATGCCGATATTCGCGCCCGAATGTTCCTGGAATCCGGCTACGGCGAGCCGTTCGGAATTTCGAATGAGCACCTGGCCACCCAGGTGGCGGGCATTCGCACACGCGAGCAACTCGTCGCCGAGTGCGATGTGATCCTGTTGCCCAAGCCCCAGGCCGAGGATCTCGCATCCTTGCGCCCAGGGCAGACACTGTGGGGCTGGCCGCACTGCGTACAGGACGAAGAACTCACCCAGATCGCCGTCGACCGCAAGCTGACGCTGATCGCCTTCGAGGCGATGAATCACTGGACCCACGAGGGCTCGTTCAATCTGCACGTGTTCCACAAGAACAACGAGTTGGCCGGCTACTGCTCGGTGCTGCACGCACTGCAGTTGATCGGGTCGACCGGTGATTACGGTCGCCGGTTGCGGGCTGCGGTCATCGGTTTCGGTGCCACCGCTCGCGGTGCGGTCACTGCACTCAATGCCCATGGCATTCACGATGTGGACGTTCTCACCCAGCGCGGCGTCACTGCGGTGAGTTCGCCGATCCACTCGGCCAACATCGTCAACTTCGATCTCGACGACGCCGATCCACGCCAGAGTCGGGCCCTCACTCCCGACGGCCGCGTACCACTGTCGAGCTTCCTCGCCGACCACGACGTCATCGTCAATTGCGTTCTGCAGGATACCAATTCACCACTGACGTTCCTGACGAACCAGGACCTGCCGACTCTCGCGCCGGGCACCCTCGTGGTGGACGTCTCGTGCGACGAGGGCATGGGATTCGAGTGGGCCAAGCCCACGTCGTTCGCCGATCCCATGTTCACCGTGGGCGACAACGTGCGGTACTACGCCGTCGACCACAGCCCCTCCTACCTGTGGAACTCTGCCACCTGGGAAATCAGTGAATCGCTGCTGCCGTACCTTCGGATCGTGCTCGACGGACCCTCGGCGTGGAGTGCCGATTCCACCATCGAGCGTTCGATCGAGATCAGGAGCGGCATCATCGTGAACCCGAATATCCTTGCCTTCCAACATCGCAGTGCGGAGTACCCGCACACCGCAGCGTGAACGAAGCGCACGGCATGAGCATCACGTGGATCGAGGACGGTAGCGAGCGGACGTGCCGCTGGCAGTCGGAGAACGGCGCTCCCGCACCCCGCACGGTACGCATCGTCGACGATTCGACGACGGCAGACGTTGCGTACAAGCTGGCCACGATCGGCGAAGCTCTGTTGTGGCGCGGCGATTACAACAATGCTCGGCAGCTGCTGTCGGCGATGACCCGGCGGGTACCACCGGCCAAACAGTCCTCCGACGCGTCACCTGCGGAGCAGTTTCATCTGCATCGTCAACATCGAGCCAGACGTGCCCGCGTGCTGGGAATGCTTCTGGTGGAACTCGATTCGAGCTGTCGACTCGACCTGGGCCGGGCTCCGGACGTCCGTGCAGCCGTATCGGAGGCACTCGGCCCCGACGCCACGCCGTGCGTGCTGTCGCTGCGCGAGCTGCTTGGCATGGTCGGCGCACACGAATGGCGACGCAAGGGTGTCTTCGTGCCGGCGCTGGATGCCTCGATCCACCCACACTACGGCGTCTTCTCCCCCGTCCGCGGCGAGTACATCCAACTCGTCGCCGGCGCACCGCTGCCGGACACGGACCGAGCGTTCGACATCGGCACCGGCTCGGGCGTTCTGGCTGCAGTGCTCGCCCGCCGCGGCGTGACCTCGGTGGCCGCGACCGACAAGGATCCGCGGTCGATCGCGTGCGCACGAGCCAACATCGATGCTCTCGGATTTGCCGATCGGGTCGAGGTGGTGCAGGCCGACATCTTCCCGTCCGGGCGTGCGGGACTGATCTTGTGCAATCCGCCGTGGATTCCCACGAAACCCACGTCGGGCATCGAACATGCGGTGTACGACCCCGGGTCGCGAATGCTCAAGTCCTTCCTCAGCCGACTCCGCGGGCACCTGACGCCGAACGGTGAGGCCTGGCTGATCGTGTCCGACCTCGCCGAGCTGCTCGGATTGGTCACGCGCGCAGAACTTCTCACCGCCATCGACGCGGCAGGCCTGGCTGTCGTCGGCCGAACCGACACCACCCCGACGCATTCGCGCGTCACCGACAGCTCCGATGTGCTGCACGCGGCACGCTCACGCGAAACCACGTCACTGTGGCGGCTCCGCGCACGCTGACAGTGGACACACGACAGCGCCGCCCGAGCAATGCTCGGGCGGCGCTGGTGGATCCGGTACTTCTTACCGTTCGCGGGTCTCGAACTCGCCGTTGATCACGGTGCCCAGCGGCGCGTCACGCTCCGCCTTCTTCGCCGCCTCACGCATTTCGATTCCGTCGGTGATCAGATCACCGATTTCACGAGTGACGTCGCGGACGGCTCCGGCGATGATCACCACGATCCGGCCGACGTGAGTCGCGGCCGATTCGGTGAACTCCTGCACGGTGTCCTTGTTGCGCTCGAACTTTCCTACCAACAGGACCGCCCCCTTCGAAGTCGTCACGCTGCGCTGGTCTTCTTACGCTCGACGATAACACCGGCCGGAGCCGCCGATCCCGTGAGCGAGTTGGGCAGGGCGAGCTTGAAGATCTTGCCCCACACGGTGCCGATCTGGTGGAAGAAGCCACCGGTGTTGTACGGCAGGTCGTACTTCTCGCACAGGGCCTTGACCTCCGGCGCGATCTGCGGGTAGCGGTGCGCGGGCAGATCGGGGAACAGGTGGTGCTCGATCTGGTGCGAGAGGTTGCCCGACATGATGTGGAACAGCGGAGTTCCCTCGATGTTGGCCGATCCCAGCATCTGCCGCACGTACCATTCGCCGCGGCTCTCCTCGGCGGTCTCTTCCTTGCTGAAGGTCTGGACTCCGGTCGGGAAGTGGCCGCAGAAGATGATCGAGTAGGTCCACACGTTGCGGATGAGGTTGGCGGCGACGTTGCCGACCACGGTGGACGCGAAGAACGGCCCGGTCAGCGCGGGGAAGATCACGTAGTCCTTGAGCGCCTGCTTGCCCGCCTTGCGCCACATGCCCTGCAGCAGCGGCTTGACGTCGTGCCACTTGCGCTTGCCCGCGACGATGTTCTCCGTCTCGAGGTCGTGCAGCATGACGCCCCACTCGAAGAACGTCATCAGCAGGAATGCGTACACCGGGTTGCCGAGGTAGTACGGATTCCACTTCTGGTCCTGGTCCATCCGCAGGATGCCGTAACCGATGTCGCGGTCCATGCCGACGATGTTGGTGAACGTGTGGTGCATGTAGTTGTGCGAATGCTTCCACTGGTCTGCCGGACAGACGGTGTCCCACTCGAACACCTCGGAGTTGAGGCCGGGCTCACGCATCCAGTCGTACTGGCCGTGCATGACGTTGTGGCCGATCTCCATGTTGTCGAGAATCTTCGCCACTCCGAGGGCACCGACACCTGCGAGCCATGCAGGCGGAAGGAAGGGCAGGTACATCAACGCGCGTCCGGCGACCTCGAGGCCGCGCTGCGCCTTGATGATCTTGTAGATGTATTCGCGGTCCTCGTCACCGAGCTTGGCGACGGTGCGGGCGCGCAGGTCGTCGAGTTCGCGGCCGAGCTCCTCCACCTGTTCGTAGGTCAGCACGGTCGGCTGGTCCGGCAGGGTCTCGTCACGGCGGAAGGGCAGGACGGTGGTGGGCAGGATCGAGAGAATCGTTCCGAGCATCTGATGATCTCCAATTCGATCGGGTCGAGATGGGTCTTGGGGTTGTCGCTGTTCGAGGTCGATCTAGATGTCGATGTCGACGTCGCCCACGGCGACGGACACGCACAGCTGGATCTTCTTGTCCGATTCGGTGTCGGTCTCACCGGTCTTGATGTTCTTGGTGCAGCCGGATTTCTTCACCGAGGTGCAGGTGAAGCAGATACCCATCCGGCAGCCGTTGGCCGGTGAGAGTCCCGCCGCCTCGGCCTGTTCGAGCAGCGTCTCGCCGTCGTTCTCCGAGGACACGTCGCTGCCGGAGAACGTGGTGGTGCCGGTGACGTCGTCGCTGACGGTGGCGAACGAGGGCGTGAACTCCTCGAGGTGCAGCCGCTCGCTGAGACCTGCGTCGTCGAAGTACGACGTCACGCTCTTCATCAGTCCGGGAGGTCCACACAGGAAGGTGTCGGCCTCGGCGAACCACGGGGCCACCGCATCGAGATGTTCCTGGCCGAAGAACCCGTGCAGGTCGCCGCCGGTCGTCTGCTCGGTGTACGCGAAGACGATGTTCACGTTCTCGTGCTGGGCGGCGATCTTCTCGAGGTCCTTCTTGTACGCGACGTCGTTTTCGGTGAACGCGTAGTGCAGGAAGGTCAGGTCGCTGCTGTACCCCTCGTCCAGCAGCGACCTGAGCATGGACAGCACCGGCGTGATACCGCTGCCACCGCTGATCAGCAACGTCTTTGCCGGGCGTGGTTGGGGAAGCTCGAACGTGCCGTCCGCCTGCGACAGGCTGACCACCAGGCCGACGTACGCGTTCTTGTGCAGGTACTGCGACACCAGACCCTCGGGATGCGCCTTGATCGTCAGTTCGATCCGGCCGTCCTTGCGGTACTGCGAGCACGCGGGCGAGTAGCAGCGGGTGTGGCGTACTCCGTCGATGACGAGTCCGACCTGAACGAACTGGCCGGCCTTGAAACCCTTCCACTGACGCGTGGGACGGATGGTGAGCGTCAACGAGTCTTCGGTGGACCGGTGTATCTCGGTCACTTCGCCGCGAAGGTCACGAACGGTCGTCATCGGGTCGACGAGTTCGAGGTAACGATCGAGCGCGTGGGGCGTGGCCATGGCCTCGATCAGGGAAAGAAGCGAGAACTTGCGCGAACCCGAGGCCCGCGACGGACGTTCTTGAAGCGTCATTCCATCCTCCCTTACCGGATCGAAACCTACGACCCATTCAGTGAACGATTGTGCACTAACATGAGTGTGGCAGAGCGACACCGGTACCTGTCAACGTTTATGTGACCGCCGTTACAGAGCGAATCGACAGTTCTGTGGGTGCCGGGGAGGAACCGGAAGGGAGATCACAGAATGCGCGCCCATAAACTGGACGTTGTGACAGAACCGGGGACCCGCGCCGAGCGCAAGGAGCGCACGCGGCAAGCACTGATCGAGGGCACCCTGGACCTGCTCCGCGAGCGTTCTTTCGCCAGCGTCAGCCTCCGTGAGGTCGCTCGATCCGCCGGCATCGTCCCCACCGCGTTCTATCGACACTTCGCCTCCATGGAGGACCTCGGCGTCGCTCTCGTCGAGGACAGCATGCGGATGCTGCGACAGATGCTGCGCGACGCCCGACGCAACCCCAGCACCAAGACGGCGACCGAGTCCTTCGGCATCCTGGTTCGCCAGGTTCGCTCCCACGAGGATCAATTCCGCTTTCTCAGTCGCGAACGGTACGGCGGCGTGACCGGAGTGCGCCGCGCCTTCGCCACCGAACTACGACTGTTCGTCAGCGAGCTGACCATCGACCTGTCCCGCATGCCCGGTCTGGAGCGGTGGGACGTCGCCGATCTGGAGATGACCGCAGACCTGCTCGTCTCGACGATGCTCACTGCGGTGGTCGGCCTGTTGGAAATCGACAGACCGGGTAGTCAGAACGAGAAGGATCTCATCGAGCGGACCGAGAAGCAGATCCGCATGATCATGCTCGGGATGAGCCGATGGGAACCACGACGGGCTTGACCGTTCGAGAACGAGACGGCCGCGAAGGGATGTTCATGACCGAGTTAAGTGTCGGCGAGTACGTGTTCGAGGTCGAGATGTCGGGACCACCGGACGGTGTTCCGGTGGTTGCGCTGCACGGCTTTCCGCAGACCAACGCGTCGTGGACCGCGGTGACGCCCGGCCTGGTCGGCGCAGGTTGTCGCGTGATCGCCCCGAACCAGCGGGGCTACTCCCCCGGTGCCCGTCCGGTCGGCGTCGAGCACTACCGCATCGAACATCTCACCGGCGACATTCTCGGATTGCTCGACACGCTCGAGCTGCCGTCGGCGCATCTGGTCGGACACGACTGGGGTGCGGTTGTCGCGTGGCATCTCGCAGCCGAACATCCGGACCGCGTCCGCACTCTCACAGCGGCGTCGGTCCCGCATTCGGCCGCGTTCAACTGGGCCATCCGCGAGGATCCGGATCAGCAGGAGCGGTCCACGTACTTCGGGCTGCTCCGAAAACCGGAGAAGGCCGAGCGAGTTCTGGTCGAGAACGACGCCCAGCGGCTGCGCGCGATGTTCGGTGCGGACAGCCTCGACGACGAATACGTTCGGCATCTCACCGTCCCTGGGGCGCTGACGGCCGCATCGAGCTGGTACGCCGCGATGACCAGGGAGTTCGCAAACCTTCCTCCGGTAACCGTGCCCACCACCTACGTCTGGAGCAACGGCGACACCGCCATCGGTCGAGCGGGAGCGGAGCGCTGCGGCGAATTCGTCGATGCGCCGTACAGATTCGTCGAATTGGACGGAATCTCGCACTGGATCCCGGAAGAAGCGCCCGAAAAACTGACGGCCGAGATCCTGGCCCGTATCGACTCCGCCTAGACCCGTTCGGGAGCCCGCACCTTCAGCAGCGCCAGCAGTCCGGCAGCGAGGACGATGATCAGCCCGGCGATACCCGCGCGGTCGGCGTCGAACATCCACACGAACAGACCGAACAGGGACGGTGCGAGGAACGAGGCGGCGCGTCCCGTCGTAGCGAACAGTCCGAAGAACTGACCTTCGCGTCCTGGTGGAGCCAGCCGGGCCAGGAAGGTGCGGGCGGACGACTGCGCCGGCCCGACGAACAGACACAGGATGAGCCCGAAGATCCAGAACATCGTCGGTCCCGAGACGAACAGCAGAATCGTCCCGGCGGCGATCATGCAGGTGAGCGAGAAGACGATCACTTTCTTCGGGCCGATTCTGTCGTCGAACCGTCCGGCCACGATCGCTCCGAGCCCGGCTATGACATTGGCAGCGACACCGAACAGCAGGACGTCGCCCGCTCCGATGCCGTAGACGCTGACGGCCAGTACGGCTCCGAAGGTGAAGACCCCCGCCAATCCGTCCCGGAACAGTGCACTGGCTATCAGGTAGTAGACCGCGCGACGGTCCACGCTCCACAGCTCCCGGACATCGCGAACCAGCACACGGTACGAGGCCGCGAACCCGGCTTCAGCGGCCTTGGGATCGGCGACGGCGCGGGGTACCTCGGGAACGGCGAACAGCACCGGGATGGCCGAGACGGCGAACCATACGGCAGCGAGCAGAGCGACGAGTCGAATGTTCAGTCCGCCGTCGGTGCTCAGCCCCAGAACTCCGCGGGTGTCGCCGTCGCCGGCAATGAAGCCGACGTAGCACAGGAGCAGCAGTACGATTCCGCCGAAATAGCCCATCGACCAACCGAACCCGGAGACTCGGCCGATGTTCGCCGGAGTGGAGACCTGCCGCAGCATCGAGTTGTACGGGATGCTGGCCAGCTCGAACATGATGGATCCGAGACCGAGCAGCAACAGGCCGAGCCACAGATAGTGGTAGTCGTCTCGGACGAAGAACAGGCCCGCCATGGCGACGACCGTCAGCGCGGTCAAGACCCCCAGCAGCCACTTACGTTTGCCGCGCGCGTCGAAGTACTGCCCGCAGACCGGCGCGAGGAGTGCGATGACAACGCTGGATATGGCAATCGACCAGCTGAACCAGGTGGTGGCCGAGATGGAACCGGGCAGATCGTCGCCGACGGCGTCGGTGAGATACACCGAGAACACGAACGTGAGAATGACGGCGTTGAACGCGGCCGAGCCCCAGTCCCAGAACCCCCAGGCGGTGACCTGCTTACGCGTTGTGGCGACTCCGACGACAGCGGCCTCCGGCTGGGTTCCCATGGTTGCCAACACTAGACCGCGGCATCCGAATTCATCGGTGCACCTAGTTGCATAGTCACCGTGTTGCATACATACTCTCGGGTGTGGCTTTGGAACACGCGATTCTGGTTTCCCTCACCGAGCTCAGCGGCTCGGGGTACGAGCTCGCCCGCCGCTTCGACAAGTCGATCGGATTCTTCTGGAGCGCAACGCATCAGCAGATCTACCGGACGCTGACGCGGATGGACGCGGCTGGATGGATCACCGGAGAAGCAGTCGCGCAGGACGGCCGTCCGGACAAGAAGGTCTACTCCGTCAGCGCTGCGGGTCGCGCGGAGCTCGATCGCTGGATCGCCGCTCCGACCGATCCTTCGCAGCTACGCGAGGAACTCGCCGTCAAGATCCGCGGGGCCGCCAACGGTGACATCGATGCTCTCAAGATCGAAGTCGCCCGCCATCGCGATGTTCATGCCACCCGCCTCGACGTCTACCGACTGATCGAGAAGCAGGACTTTCCGGCCCCCGCTGCCCTCACCGGCACCGCGTTGCATCAATACCTGGTGCTGCGCGGCGGAATTCGCGTCGAAGAAGGATTCACCGAGTGGTGCACCGAGGTATTGGAGAAGCTGTGAAGACCGAGCAGACTGCTGGCCCGTATCCGATTCTGTTGTCTCCGTTGGATGTCGGCGCAACCACGCTGAAGAACCGCGTGATCATGGGATCGATTCACACCGGCCTCGAAGATCGCGCCCGCGACACCGGCCGCCTGGCGGCCTATTTCGCCGAGCGTGCCCGCGGCGGAGTCGCGCTGATCATCACCGGGGGCTATGCGCCCAATCGCACCGGTTGGCTGTTGCCGTTCGGAGCCAAGCTGACCAATCGCATCGAAGCCCGTCGGCATCGCCGGATCACTGCTGCCGTCCATGACGAAGGCGGCAAGATCGCCTTGCAGATCCTGCATGCCGGGCGCTATTCCTACCAGCCGCTGAGCGTGTCGGCGTCGTCGATCAAGGCTCCCATCAATCCTTTTCGGCCGCGGCGACTGACATCGAGGGGCGTCCGCTGGCAGATCCGCAACTACGTACGCTGCGCCCGGCTCGCACAGAGCGCCGGCTACGACGGCGTCGAGATCATGGGCGGAGAGGGTTACTTCATCAACCAGTTCCTCTCCGAGCGCACCAACAAGCGACGCGACGAGTGGGGCGGTTCGGCGAAGAACCGTCGGCGGATGGCCGTGGAGATCGTGCGGCAGACGAGGGCAGCCGTCGGCCCCGACTTCATCGTCGTGTTCCGGCTGTCGATGGCGGATCTGGTCGAACAAGGCCAGAGCTGGAACGACATCGTCGCGCTGGCCGAGGACGTCGAAGCTGCGGGTGCAAACATCATCAACACCGACATCGGCTGGCACGAGTCGCGGGTGCCGACCATCGTCACCTCGGTTCCGCGCGCCGCATTCGCGGACATCACCGGCAAGCTCGAAAAACACGTGTCCATCCCGGTCGCCGCGTCCAATCGCATCAACATGCCCGAGATCGCCGAGAACATTCTGGCTCGCGGCGATGCGCAGCTGATCGCGATGGCCAGGCCGATGCTGGCCGATCCGTTCTGGGTCGAGAAAGCCGCCACCGACTCCGCCGACCGGATCAACACGTGCATCGCCTGCAATCAGGCCTGCCTGGACCACGCCTTCGTGCACAAGAAGGTCTCGTGCCTGGTCAACCCGCGTGCCGGACGCGAGATCGACCTGCAACTGCTGCCGACGAAGAAGACCAAGAAGGTAGCGGTCGTCGGAGCCGGACCCGCAGGCCTGGCCGCCGCGCTCAATCTCGCGCAACGCGGACACGCCGTCAGCCTTTTCGAGGCCAGAGACGAGATCGGCGGACAGTTCGGAATCGCGCGACTAATACCCGGCAAGGAGGAGTTCGCCGAAACGATCCGGTACTTCTCCAGTGCACTTCGCAGCGCAGACGTCGCCGTTCACCTCGACACCCGAGTCACCGCCGCCGAACTCGTCGCAGGCGAGTTCGACGAGGTGGTGCTGGCCACCGGCGTCACTCCCCGAATGCCGAGTATCCCCGGCATCGAGCACCCCTCGGTGCTGTCGTACGCAGAACTGGTGCGCGACGGCAAGCCCGTCGGCGATCGGGTCGCGGTCATCGGTGCAGGCGGTATCGGCATCGACATCTCCGAGTTCCTCACCACCGACGCCTCCCCCACCTTGGATCTGAAGGAATGGAAGCAGGAGTGGGGCGTCACCGAGCCCGAGGCCGCGCCGGGGGCGTTGACTACTCCGGTACCCGCACCGTCTCCGCGTGAGGTGTATCTGCTGCAACGCAAGCCGGGACGCATCGGCGCCGGGCTGGCGAAGACGACCGGCTGGGTTCATCGAGCTGCATTGAAAGCCAAAGGCGTGCAACAGCTTTCCGGTGTCAACTACGAGAAGATCGACGACGCGGGCCTGCACATCTCCTTCGGTGACAAGCACGAGCGTCCGCGCGTTCTCGAGGTGGACACCATCGTTGTCTGCGCCGGTCAGGAATCGGTTCGCGACTTGGTCGACGAGCTGAAGGCCGCGGGCACCACGACGCACATCATCGGCGGTGCGGACGTCGCTGCGGAGCTCGACGCCAAGCGGGCCATCGAGCAAGGCACCCGGCTCGCGGCCACGATCTGATCTGTCCGCTAGCCTGTCTCACCGTGAGCCTGCCCAAGCCCAGCCCAGATGCCCGCGCCGTCGTCACCGGAGCCTCTTCCGGAATCGGTGAAGCCCTGGCCACCGAACTCGCCGCCCGTGGTCATTCACTGATCGTGGTGGCTCGACGCGGCGAGTTGCTCGAGGCGTTGGCCGCAAAGCTCACGGCCGAGTACGGCGTCACCGTCGAGGTGCGTCAGTCGGATCTGTCGAACCGTGAGCAGCGACAGGAACTGGTGACCGAGCTGTCCGAGCGCGAGATCTCGATCCTGTGCAACAACGCAGGGATCGCAACGTTCGGGCCGTTGTCCGGTCTCGATCCCGCGTACGAGCGCGACCAGGTCGAGCTCAATGCCGTTGCGGTGCACGACCTCACACTGGCGGTCATGCCCGGCATGATCGGTCGTGGAGCGGGCGGCATCCTGATCACCGGTTCGGCGGCAGGCAACATGGCCATCCCCAACAACGCGACGTACGCTGCGACCAAGGCCTTCGTGAACACGTTCTCGGAATCGCTGCGCGGTGAGCTCGCGGGTACCGGAGTCAACGTCACCCTCCTCGCTCCCGGCCCGGTCCGCACCGAGACACCGGACCCGGCCGAGGCTTCGATCGTCGACAAGATGGTTCCCGATTTCCTGTGGATCGACAGCGCCTACACCGCGAAGGTGTCTCTCGAGGGCCTCGAGAAGAACAAAATGCGCGTCGTACCGGGTCTGCTGAGCAAGGGCATGTCGGCGGCCGGCCAGTACAGCCCGCGGAGCATCTCCGCACCGATCATCGGCAGCTTCTACAAGAAGCTCGGCAACTGATACCCGAATTTTGGTCGTTCCGCGGGCTCCACTCCCGACTGAGCGAGCTCAGCGTCGGCGGCGACGTCCGGTTCCGAAGATGCTGCGCGAGATCTCCCGCCCGGCGGCCGAGGCGGCCGATCGAAGGAAGCTCTTGACGGCAGGGTTGCCCATGATCCGCTCTGCGGCCGACGGCCCATCCGGCTCGCTCGGCGGTAGATCCGGCAGATCCGCAGGCAGGGGCGGGATGTCGAACTTCTCGGCCGGGGCCGGTACGTTCGCCACCCGCGCGTTCATCCGCTCGTAGGCCGACTCGCGATCGATCGTTTCTCGGTATTTCGAGGACAGGGTGCTCGACGATGCGGCCGCCGCGATGGCGTCGTTGCCGATGGTGTCCATCAGGGAGCGGGGCGGCCGAATCTTGGTCCACGCCACGGGAGTCGGTGCACCCTTTTCCGAGAGCACAGTCACGATCGCTTCGCCGGTACCCAACGAGGTCAGCGCCTTTTCCAGGTCGTAGGCGTCGGTCTTGGGGTACGTGCGGACCGTCTTGTTCAAGGCCTTCTGATCATCGGGCGTGAAGGCGCGCAGGGCGTGCTGAATCCGCGCCCCCAATTGCGAGAGAACATCGTTGGGGACGTCGGTGGGCAGCTGCGTGCAGAAGAAGACACCGACACCCTTGGAGCGGATGAGCTTGACGGTCTGCTCCACCTGCTGCAGAAACGCCTTCGAGGCGTCGGCGAACAGCAGGTGTGCCTCGTCGAAGATGAAGACCAGCTTGGGCTTGTCCACGTCACCCACCTCGGGCAGCGTCTGGAACAGATCGGCCAGCACCCACATCAGGAACGTGGAGAACATCACCGGCCGCGAAGCCTGCGCCCCGAGCTCGAACAAGGTGATCACGCCTCTGCCGTCCTGCCCGACGCGCAGCAGGTCCTCGGTCTCGAGCTCGGGCTCGCCGAAGAAGGTGTCGCCGCCGTCCGCTTCGAGGTTGACCAACGCGCGGAGAATCACGCCTGCGGTGGCCGAGGAGACGCCGCCGATGCCCTTCAGGTCGGCTTTGCCCTCGTCGCTGGTCAGGTGCATGATCACCGACCGCAGGTCTTTGAGATCGAGCAGGGCGAGCCCCTGCGAATCGGCCCAGTGGAAGATCAAGCCGAGAGTGGATTCCTGAGTGTTGTTCAGCCCCAACACCTTGCTGAGCAGAATCGGGCCGAATGCAGTGATGGTGGCGCGCACCGGGACGCCGATTCCGTCGGTACCCAAGGAGAGAAACTCGACCGGATGGCCGGAGGGAGCCCAGTCCGGAATACCGGTGTCCGCTGCTCGGCTGCGGATCTTTTCGTTGTCTGCTCCCGGCTGCGACAGGCCGGACAAGTCACCTTTGACGTCGGCCATGACCACGGGAACGCCTGCGGCGCAGAGCTGTTCGGCAATGCCCTGCAGCGTCTTCGTCTTTCCGGTTCCGGTGGCCCCGGCCACGAGGCCATGTCTGTTCAATGTGGCCAACGGAATTCGGATACGAGCGGACGGATCGGTGACGCCGTCGAGCACCACGGTTCCCAATTCCAACGCGGCCCCCTCCGACGCGTATCCGGCGGCGATCTCGGCGGCCTTACCGGTCGAGCCCGGAGCCTGTCCGGCTTCCGCTGCGAGCGCCTCGGCTTCGGCGGCGTCCGCTGCAGCCAGAGCTTCGGCGGCGACCCGTGCCGCTTCGACGGCGGCGGCCTTGGCAGCCTTCGCCTTCTCTGCCGGGCTGAGCGTGGGTGCAGGCTGCGTCGGGTCGACTGTCATGTCCGCGTCCTCCATGAACGTGTGCTGATGCTGAACTGGCTCGATCGCCACCGCAAACCCTAGTGGCACAGCGGCTCGCACTAGTGTGGTGCGAGTGCAGGACAAACTTGTGTGGATCGATTGTGAAATGACCGGCTTGGACCTGAGCAAGGACAAGCTGATCGAAATTGCGGCGCTGGTGACCGACAGCGAGCTCAACATCCTCGGGGAGGGTGTCGACATCGTCATCCATGCCGACGACGACGCGTTGGCGAACATGCCTGCCGTCGTCACCGATATGCATGCCAAATCGGGCTTGACCGACGAGGTGCGCGCGTCGACGGTGACGCTGGAGGAAGCCGAGCAGCGCGTCCTGGCGTACATCAAGGAGCATGTCCCGGTAGCCGGAACGGTTCCCCTCGCGGGAAACTCCATCGGCACCGATCGCGGGTTCATCTCTCGCGACATGACCGCGCTCGACACCTACCTCCACTACCGCATGATCGACGTCAGCTCGATCAAGGAACTCGCCCGCCGCTGGTACCCGCGTATCTACTACGGACAGCCACCCAAGGGCCTTGCGCACCGCGCTCTCGCGGACATCAAGGAGTCGATCAAGGAGCTGCAGTACTACCGCCGGACTGCCTTCGTAGCGCAGCCGGGGCCCTCCACCAGCGATATTGCAGCTGTCGTTCACGATCTCGACACGCAGTCAGGGGCGGATTAGCAACCCGGGATTCAACCCGCTAGTATTGTCGACGCTGCTGATGGAGAGCCCGAAAAGGTTCTGCGGATGCGTGCAATGGTGGGCGTAGTTCAGCTGGTAGAGCACCAGGTTGTGATCCTGGATGTCGCGGGTTCGAGTCCCGTCGCTCACCCCATACGAACAAGGCCGGTCTCCTCGTGAGGCCGGCCTTTTTCGTGTCTCCATTCCCCGAGCGACGAGCCCTCCGGTCCCGCCGCAACCACGCTGACCTCGAATTACGTTGTTGTAATTCAACTTTCAGGTTTCTTGTGGGGTTAATGTGACGTACGGTTACCAATGGCACTTTTGGGGAAGAAAAGTACCAATGTGATTCATGTGTTTTTTGCTACGTGAGTTCAGCGTGCCCCGAAGCGTCACCGAACATGTTCTTACGTCCTGCGCGCACCCATCCGAGGTGCGCGGAGGACGCAGACGAGGAGGCTTTTCGTGGGTCGCAGAATGCACAGAGTCATAGCGGGTTCGATCTTGTCGGCAGCACTGTGCATCGGCACAACCGGCTTGCTCAGCCCAGCGGTGGCCACCGCTCAACCCACCATCGAACTCCCCCAGATCCCGATACCGCAGCCCGACGCGCAGCAGCGGGCCGCGATTCTCGCGGCTGTCCTGGACGCCACCGGCGTCCTGATCAACCAGGTCGCAGCCATCGTTCTCGACAGCGACGTGCTCTCCGCACCGGACTCACCGGACGCTCCGAGCACGGTGGAAGTACCCGAGATCGAACTCCCGACCGCTCCGCCGACCGTCGGGCTCGGTGGAGCAGTGCTGCCCATCGATGCAGGCGACTACCGCATCACCTCCGGCTACGGCGGGCGCAACAACCCGACCGGCAACGGCGCGCAGTTCCACCAGGGTGTCGATTTCGCTGCGGACAGCGGAACTCCGATCCACGCGGTCACCGGCGGAACCGTCGTTCAGGCCGGAGATGCAGGCGACGGCTACGGCAAGCTCGTGCGGGTCAAGAGTGGCAACACCGAGACCTACTACGGCCACCAGTCCAGCATCGCGGTGTCGGTCGGCGACGAAGTGGCACCGGGCGATGTACTCGGCGCAGTCGGCAGCACCGGAAACTCGACCGGACCGCATCTGCACTTCGAGGTGCGCAACAACGGTTCGAGCGTCGAACCGGTGGCCTACCTGAAGACGCTGGGTATCGATCCCTCGCTATACCAGACCCGCGACCGAAGCTGATCGGCCGAACTCCGCTTCGATCAGACCGTAGTGGCGTTCCCGGCCTTCCACTCGTCCCACGGGACGTTCCAGTCACCGAGGCCGTCGGTACCCGACAGCGTCCCACCGACGGTGTTCTTCACGACGACGATGTCGCCGCGCTTGGTGTTGTCGTAGACCCACTTCGCGTTGGTGGGGCTCAGGTTCAGGCACCCGTGCGAGGCGTTGGAGTAACCCTGCTGTCCCACCGACCACGGTGCGGAGTGGAAGAAGATGCCGCTGTAGGACATCCGCGTCGCCCAGTCGACCGGGGTGCGGTATCCGCTGGACGAATTCACCGGCACACCGTAGGTCGAGGAATCCATCACGAGATGCTCGAAGCGGTCGCCGATGATGTAGACGCCGTTGTCGGTGGGCGTGCTGTCCTTGCCCATCGATGTCGGCATGGTGATGACGTCCTGACCGTTGACGTTGAACGTCACCTGCTTGGTGTTGTCGTCGGCGGTGGCGATGACCGCATCACCGATCGTGAACGAGGTCGTGGCGTTCTCCTGACCGAAGATGTCGTCACCCAGATCGCGTCCGTACACGTTCACCGCCACGTCGACCTTGGTGCCCGGTGCCCAGTAGTTCTGCGGACGCCAGCGAACTTCCTTGTTGTTGACCCAGTAGAATGCGCCCTCGACGGCAGGCGTCGTGGTGACGGTGATGGCGTTCTGTGCGGCCACTTTGTCGGTGATCGGTTCGTCGAACTGAACCGCGACCGGCTGACCGATTCCGACGATGTCGCCGGGGTTCGGCAGAACGAAGGGCTTGGTGAAGTTGCCGGGCTGGCTGGTGGTGAAGCTCGATACCGTGCTCGACGCTCCCCCGAGTCCGTACGCGTCGGCCTGGACGCGGTATTCACGGTCGTAGCCGAGCGGTTCGGTGTTGGTCCACGACAATCCGTCGGGCGAGATCGCGCCCGAGACCGGCTCGCCCTCCGGGTTGAGCATCGTCACCGAGGACAACTTGCCGTCGGCGACCGAGACGGTCACCGGGTCCGCCGGGGAGAATCCGACGGCTCCGTCGAGGACGCTCGAGGTCAGCTTCGGCTTCATCAGCTCGGTCATCGGGTTGGAATCGATCGGCACCGACGGTTCGGAGACGTCCGATGCAGAACTACATCCCGACAGGACTGCCACCGAAGCAACCACTCCCACCGCGGCGAGTACGAATCCGCGATACACCCTCATGAATCACACCACTTCCCACTTCGAGCCCGACCCGGACGATTGTGCCAGCGGAAAATCGGACACTCCACTCGACAGCCCGTTCGATGAGTAACGTTCGAGTACCAATCGCAGACCAGGAAGTTCGTGTTACCTCCCATCCGCCTCTCACCAGCTCCCGGGCGGACATCACCGCTCCTGGCGGGGCACGGTGAGGACAACGTCATATCCGGCTAACTGACGTGTAATGACGGCGCACCCTGGGCCGGGCACTGTGGAATCCATGGTCACCACGGTGAAGACACTCTGCGCGTACTGCGGCGTGGGATGCGGCATGGTGCTCGAGATCGGCGGCCGAACCGCGTCCTCCGATGCCACCCCGACCAGGCCTGTAGTGACCAAATCCGTCGGCGACAAGTCCCACCCGGCCAACTTCGGCCGACTGTGCACCAAAGGGACCACCACCGCGGACATGCTCGCGGGGCCCGGGCGGCTCGAGAAGGCCCAGATTCGCCATCGCCGCGGCGAGCAACCGGAGAGCACGGACACCGCGGTGACGATCCACGACACCGCTCGGCGGCTGCGCACCATCATCGACGAACACGGGCCCGATGCGCTCGCGTTGTACGTGTCGGGGCAGATGTCGATCGAGGCCCAGTACCTGTCCAACAAACTGGCCAAGGGGTTCATCGGCACCAACCAGATCGAATCCAATTCCCGACTCTGCATGGCGAGCGCAGGAACCGGATACAAGCAATCACTGGGAGCCGACGGCCCGCCCGGGTCGTACCAGGACTTCGACCACGCCGACGTGTTCTTCGTCATCGGCTCCAACATGGCCGACTGTCACCCCATTCTGTTCCTGCGGATGATGGACCGCGTCAAGGCAGGGGCGAAGCTGATCGTCGTCGATCCCCGTCGCACCGCCACAGCGGACAAGGCCCACCTGCATCTGCAACTCGAGCCGGGGTCGGACCTGGCGCTGCTCAACGGTCTGCTGGCGCTCATAGCGGAGAACGGCGACCTCGACACCGAGTTCATCGCGGAGTTCACCGACGGCTGGGACGCGATGCCGGAGTTCCTCGGCGACTACACCCCGGAGAAGGTCTGCGCCGCAACCGGTCTCGACGAGAAGGACCTACGAGCCGCGGCCGCGATGATCGGCGGTGCAGAGAACTGGATGAGCTGCTGGACGATGGGTCTGAACCAGTCGACGCACGGAACGTGGAACACCAATGCGCTGTGCAACCTCCATCTGGCGACCGGTGCCATCTGCAAGACCGGCAGCGGCCCGTTCTCCCTGACCGGGCAACCGAACGCCATGGGTGGTCGGGAAATGGGATACATGGGCCCCGGGCTGCCGGGACAACGAGCGGTGGTCAACGACGCCGACCGCGCATTCGTCGAGGATCGATGGGGCGTTCCGCGCGGAACGCTGCGCACCGACGTCGGCGGCGGAACCATCGAGATGTTCTCCAAGCTCGCTGCCGGGGAGATCAAGGCCTGCTGGATCATCTGCACCAATCCGGTTGCCTCGGTGGCCAACAGAACGACGGTGATCGACGGTCTCGAGCGCGCCGAGTTGGTCATCACTCAGGATGCGTTCGCCGATACCGAAACCAACGACTACGCCGACGTGATGCTGCCCGCCGCGTTGTGGACGGAAGCGCACGGAGTGATGGTCAATTCCGAACGCAATCTCACGCTGTTCCAACCGGCGCTCGAGGCACCGGGCGGTGCACTACCGGACTGGAAGATCATCGCCGACATGGCGTGCGCGCTCGGATATGCAGATGCCTTCACCTATGCGAGCGCCGAGGAGGTGTTCGAGGAGATCAAGCAGTTCTGGAATCCGAACACCGGCTACGACATTCGCGGAGTCACCTACGAACGGTTGCGCGAGAGTCCCATCCAGTGGCCGTGCCCGCCCGACGCGACCACCACCCGGCATCCGATCCGATACCTCAACGACGGAGTCAGCCAACGGCAACGAGTGTCCGACGACGGTTCGATCCCCGCACTGTCCTTCCCCACTCCGAGCGGTCGGGCCCAGTTCTTCGCCAGGCCTGCGATGGCACCCGCGGAGATGCCCGACGACGACTACCCGTTCGTGCTCAACACCGGACGCCTGCCACACCAGTGGCACACCATGACCAAGACCGGCAAGGTCGCCAAGCTGAACAAACTCGATTCCGGCCCGTTCGTCGAGGTACACCCACTCGACGCCGACCGGCTCGGCGTGATCGACGGCGACAGTGTCGAGGTCGCGTCCCGCCGAGGCCGAGCCGTCCTTCCTGCCGTCGTCACCGATCGAGTGCTCCCGGGCAGCTGCTTCGCGCCCTTCCACTGGAACGAAAAATTCGGTGAGTACCTCGCCATCAATGCCGTCACCAACGACGCCATCGATCCGTATTCTCAGCAGCCCGAGTTCAAGGCGTGCGCGGTCACTCTCACCAGAGTTGCTGCAGCCCAATCACCCTCACCCGTGGGCGACGAACCTTCCCACGATCCCGTCGAGGCGCTCGCCACGATCGTCGGTCTCCCTGCGCGTCCTTCTCAGCCGCTGACGACCGTCGAACAGCGTTATATCGCAGGGCTTCTCGAAGGTCTGGGCAGTGAGGCCGGCCGCAGCGCCGCCGGAACGCCCACTCTGCCGTCGCGCACTCCCCTGTCCCCCGAGACCCACGCATGGCTCGACGGCGTTCTCGCGGGCCTGTTCTCGCGTGGACCCGCCACCGGCGGTGCTGGTGCCGATGTACCGGCCGAGACCGCCGATCCGGGGCGACGGCCGGTGCTGTTGCTCTGGGCCTCGCAAACCGGCACCGCCGAGGAGTACGCCCAGGCCTGCCTGTCCCACCTGCGGGGAGCAGGCGTGTCGATCGCAGAGCACTCGATGGATACGTTCACCGTCGATTCTCTGCCCGCCGAGGCCGATGTGCTGATCGTCAGCAGTACCACCGGTGACGGCGAAGCACCCGACAACGGAACGACGTTCTGGGACAGTCTCGTCGCCGAGCCCGCCACGGAGCTTCCGGGAATCCGTTATGCGGTACTCGCTTTCGGCGACTCCAGCTACGCAGACTTCTGCGGCCACGGACGCAGGATCGACGAGCGCCTCACCGAGTTGGGTGCCCGGCGACTTCTCGAGCGGGTCGACTGCGAGCCCGACTACGAGAACGAGGCGGCGGCGTGGCTCGATGCGGTGGTCGAGAGGCTTCGACGCGATGACGACACCACCACCGAAGCAGCGGTGGAGTCCCCTGCACGCACCGTTCCGCAGACCCGAGCGGAGCCGGAACAGTACAGCAAGAAGTCACCGCTGGTGACGACTCTCGTACGTAATCGAGTACTGACCGCACGCGGATCCGTCAAGGACGTCCGCCAATTCGGATTCCATGTACCCGACGGGACTCTCGAGTACGAGGTCGGTGACGCACTCGGAGTGTGGCCGCGCAACAGCGATGCCTACGTCGACGAGTGGCTCGAGGCCACCGGACTGGACCGGGACACCGCTGTCGATCTCGCTGGACACGGTTCGATGTCGCTGCGCACAGCGCTGAGCCGCCACCTCGAAATTGCTCGTGCAACACCGGATCTCCTGAAGTTCGTCCACCGACGGACTGCGGACGACGATCTCGAGTCGATGCTGCACCCCGACAACAAGCATGCGCTGTCCGACTGGATGTGGGGTCGTCAGTCGATCGACGTGCTTGCTGCCCATCCGGTTCGAGCTTCGGTGGACGACTGGTTGGCAGTTCTCAAACCGTTGCAGCCACGGCTGTACTCGATTTCGTCGAGTCCGAAGGAGAACCCCAACGAAGTACAGGTGACCGTCTCGGCGGTGCGGTACAACGTGCACGGAGTTCCCCGGCGCGGCGTGTGCTCGACCTACCTGGCCGACCATGCGTCGAATCACGACGTGGGAATCTTCGTGCAGAAGTCGTCGCATTTCAAGCCGCCGGAGGACCCGACAACCCCGATGATCATGGTCGGCCCGGGTACCGGTGTCGCCCCCTTCCGTGCCTTCCTGCACGAGCGTCGCGCGCTCGGGCACACCGGCCACAACTGGCTGTTCTTCGGTGAACAGCACGCCGACACGGACTTCTACTATCGCGACGAACTGACGGCGATGCTCGGCGACGGTTCGCTGAACCGCCTGGACGTCGCATTCTCACGCGATCAGAAGGACAAGGTCTACGTCCAGGATCGGATGCGTGAACACGGGGCCGAGTTGTGGAACTGGATTCACCGCGGTGCCCACTTCTACGTGTGCGGCGACGCGTCCCGAATGGCCAAGGACGTCGACGCCGCGCTGAAGGGCGTGGTGGCGCAGCACGGCAAACTCGCGCCGAGCAGTGCCGAGGCCTACGTCAAAGCTCTTGCCGCAGAGAAGCGATACGTCCGCGACGTCTACTGAGTCGGTGGAACCGAGACGAAACGTGCCATCGGTCGATCAACGGCCGGAATGCTCCGCGGCGTAGGCGTCGACGCGTCCGTAGGCGATCTTGGGCGACCAGTCTCTGTGCACCAAGCCGAAGTTCTGTTCGGTGTCGGCGGTGTCGGAACCGGCGTCCCGGAGGCTGTAGACATAGGCCGGCCCCAGCCAGTCGTTACCGAGAACCGCGTCGAGGACAATCCCGATGCTGTCCGCCTGCGTCTGCTCGCTGACACTGTTGGGATTGGTGCCGGTGGGGGCTCCGAACTCGGTGATCCAGATCTGTTTGCCGCTGTCACCGCCGGCGATCATCGTGTCGCGCATGGACCACATCTTCATGGCGGTGTTCCACGACGCCGTGCTGGGGTCGTTGGGTAGGTAGGGCCACGTGTACGGGTGAACGTTGAAGGCGTCGAAGTACTTGTTCGATCCCTGCGCGTACATCTTCGACAGGAACGTCGTACCCGCGATGTTGCCGTTCGTGTCCTCGGCGGGTGCCATCCCGCCCGCGAGCACGGTGGAATCGGCTTGCACCTGCTTGATCGCCGTATAGGTCGCCTTGATCAGCGCCGAGTACGCCGTCACGTCGGGGGCAGGCTTGAAGAACGTCACGATGTTCGGCTCGTTCCACACCTCCCATATCTCGATCCGGCTCTGGTAGCGCTGAACCACAGTCTTGGCGAACGCCGCGAAGGTGGCGGGGTTCGCAGGACGGGAGTGCGAATCGTTGACGGCGGCGGCTACTCGCGCCCACCTCGGGGTGTACGCGATGATGCCGTGCACGCACATCCCGTGGGCCACAACAGCGTCGATCACCCGGTCGGTTCGGTTCCAATCGAATCTGCCCCGGGTCGACTCGATGGCAGACCAGTCGATGTCGAGACGAACCGCGAAAGCTCCGGCGTCACGAGCGAGCGTGAGTTCCCGATCGAGATCCGCAGGAGACAGCCCACCTATGGTCGCTCCGGGTGATACTCCGATCCGGACCGCGTCCGATTGCCGCGCACATCCTGAATCTCCTGCGGGCGCTTGCTGCGTTCGCAGAGCAGATGCAGCTGCGGGTACCGCCCCGGCCGCGAACGACAACAGCATGACCATCAGTGCTGCACTCGCTCGTCGCGTCGCATTCCTTCTCATCGGCAGATGCTAGCAACGACCAGGAACGGAATATCGCGGTATCGATATTGCTCTGTTGTTTCGTGCTTTGTCTCACTCCTCGGCAGCACAAACACACCGGAAATTCGAATAGTGGAATACACCGACGCGAGCGTCGGTATGACAACCCGGCCTGTACTACTATCTGGACAATGACGACAGGATTTCCCGGTTTCGACGACCGTCTGAACGATCTGCTCGCCCGGCAGGCAGAGAAATCCGGTCTTTCCACCGACGAATTCGTTCGAGGAGCGGTGGTCGACCGACTCGTGCGGGAACTGTCCGAAGATCAGGATTCCGACGTCGGCGCATTGCTTCGTGCGCTGCAGGAGGGCTCGGAGAGAGGCGTCGGCCCAGCCGAGGTCACGCGAGTGTTCGGCACCCCGATCGACGACCCCGACAGGTTGGCCGCTGTAGCTCGAACCGGACTGATGGACACCGGATCCGACGCGGGTTACGACCGGGTCGTCAGCATGGTCGCCGATGCTCTGAGTGCCCCGTCGGCCGCATTCTCGCTTCTCGACGACAAGCGTCAGTACTTCAAGAGCGCCCTTGGACTTCCAGCGGAACTCGGTGGCGCACAGGAGGTCCCCATGGACGGGTCGATCTGCCGCTACGCGATCGATCTCGGGCAACCATTGGTGGTCGAGGACGCACGATTGAACGACATCCTCAAGGACCACCCCTCCGTTCAGAGCAACCTTCTCGTGTCCTACCTCGGAGTTCCGCTCACCGACGACGCCGGCAACTCGGTGGGCACCCTGTGCGTGTGGGATCAGCAGCCGCGACAGTGGACTACGGGTCATGTGCAGATACTGCAGGATCTGGCGTGGATAATTCGCGAGCGCGTTTTCGAATAAGCAGGCTTTTACCCGACGAAAATAAGCATTCTCGGCCTACAACCGACTTCAGGTTTTTTTCGATAAGTCGACCAGGTAGCCGCTTTCGCGCCGGTATACATTGAATGGGATATATGGGACCAACCGATCCGAACTAGCCACCGGAAGTAGCTGTGCCTGAGACACTGGATTCACCGCGCACTCGCCCGAATGCTGCCGAGGCCGACACCGTTGCAGTTGGTCGCCCCCTTGTCGATCGGCTCAGAGTCGATCCACTCAATACCGCGATCACCGTCGCAGTGGATCTGCTCGCCGCAGCCGTCGCTCTGATCGGAGCATTGCTCTGGCACTCAGGCAGCCTCACCGACACCGGTTGGCTCCCATGGCTGTTCCTGCCACTGCTGATCGGAATCCTCGCCGGAAAGTCGATGTACCGACGCAGTCTCCGGCGCAACTTCCTCGACGAGATCGGTCCTGCCGAAACCGCTGTCGCGTTCGCGTCGCTCGCCCTGTTGGTCCTGATGTTTCTGGCGGACACCGACTACCGGCCCAGCGAGGTCGTGTTGCGACTGTGGTTGCTGAGCGCATTCACGATCGCAGTCGCCCGCTTGATACGTGTCGTCGTCCAGCGCACGCTGCGCATCAAGTTCGGATCGGCAGCGCCGACCATCGTGCTGGGCAACGATCCGATCGCGCATCAACTCGTCTCGCGCACAAGGCAGTTCCCCGAGTACGGTCTCGAACCCATCGGTTATGTGGGTGAGGCACCGGTCGCCGACATCCCTTCGAGCAACGAGGTGCCCCACCTACCGCACCTCGGACTTCCCCGCAATTTCGAAACGGTTGCCCGCGGGACCGGTGCCGAGGAGTTGATCGTCGCGTTCGCACCGACCGAGGATCGCGAGTTGATCGCCGCCATCAGGACTGCGCACCGCCTCGGTATGCGAGTGTGGGTGGTGCCCAGGCTATACGACGCCGTGGGCGTCAACACTCGCGTCGAGCACATCGGCGGTCTGCCGCTGATGGTGCTACCGCATGTGAACCCCAAGGGGTGGCAATTCGCCCTCAAAGGACTTCTCGATCGAGTCCTGACCGCATTCGGACTCCTGCTGCTCTCCCCCGTCTTTCTCACACTCATGCTGCTCGTACGCCTGAGCTCACCTGGCCCGATCTTCTTCAAGCAAGAGAGAATCGGCCGCGACGGATTGCCGTTCGATTGTCTGAAGTTCCGCTCCATGCGACCTCCACGTGCGTCCGACGCCGAGTTCGAGCGAAAGGCCGGGGACGCACCCGGCGGTGTCGAAGGTGTCGACCGACGAACGCGCATCGGAAAGATCATGCGACAGACCTCGATGGACGAACTTCCACAGCTGCTCAACGTACTTCGCGGCGACATGAGTCTGGTCGGTCCGCGCCCGGAACGCCCCGAATACGTCGACCTGTTCGAGATGCAGATCCGTAGGTACGGGGAGCGGCACCGCGTCAAGGCAGGCGTGACGGGATGGGCTCAGGTGCACGGCCTCCGCGGCCAGACGTCCATCGCGGACCGCGCCGAGTGGGACAACTACTACATCGAGAACTGGTCGGTGTGGCTCGACGTCAAGATCCTGTTCCTCACCGTCCTGGCCGTGCTGAAGCGCGCCGAGGACTGATCGTGGTCTCCGCCGAACACGGCCACGTTCGGGTCACCCCGTGATCACGTACGTCGCGCTCGCTTTCGGCGCAGCGGTCGTCCTCGCGCTCGGCTGCGCGGTGGCATCGGCGATCTACCGCCGCCCGCAGCGCGGCGTGCTGTTGCTCGCAGCATTCGTTCCGCTGCACGGCCTTCTGGTTCTGGTGCCCCTGCCAGGGGTGGTGTCCGGCTGGAAGGAAGGCCTGGTCGTCTTCACGGTTCTGTGCGCGTGGTTACGCCGACCGCGACACGTCCGTGGCTCGATGCCTCGGGTCTTCATGCCGTGGTGGCCCGCCGCTGCTGTCTTCGTCGTGTTCGGCAGCGTGTCTGCGTTCGCCACCTTCGGAATCGTCGGCGTGTTCGGCATCAAGGTGACCTTCTTCTACATTCTGCTGGTGGTCGTCATGTGGCTCGCGCCGTTCGACGCCACGGACCGAGACCACCTCGTCTCCGTTCTCATGGGCATGGGCGTGTTCACGTCGGCGGTCGGTATCGCGCAACTTCTGGCCGGGCCCGCCGCACTGGTGTCGCTGGGTTACGAATACGGCACTCAGGTCCGCACATCGGGCGGGCTACTGCGCACGTTCAGTACGTTCAACCTCCCGTTCCCGTTCGGGCTGTACGTGATGTTGGCGTTGCTGGTCGGCGGTGCGGTGGCGCTGGCCGATCCGCGCCGACGGCGAAACATGTTGTTTCTGTTCGCGTCTCCAATGATGGTGGTCGCGATGTCCAGTTCGATCGTGCGAGGGGCCATCCTGGGACTCGCGGTCGGGGTCATCTACCTGATCGCTGTGCGGTTTCGGTACCTCGCTGCGCCGCTGGCTCTGGCGGCGCTGGCCGTGGCGGTCACCGTTCCCTTCGTTCCCAGGATCACGTCGGTCTTCTTCTCGTCGAGCAGTCTGGGTCAACGCGGTGACGGCTGGGCCAACATCATCGCCAGCATCCTGGTTCATCCCGTCGGGACGGGGCTGGGATCGAGTGGGTCTGCGGCAGACCGCATTTCCACCGCCGAGGGTGTCGCATTCACGCAGTCCGGGCTCTCGACCAATTACCAACCCGACAACTACTACGTCAAGGCACTGCTCGAACTCGGACCGATCGGCCTGTGGGCAGTGGTCGCATTGCTCGTGACGTCGCTGCTGTGGTGCACGCGCCTGTCCCGAGCACTACCGGGCAACGACGGTGCGCTCGCCCTGGGCGTCGGTGCTTCCATCGTCGCAGCGATGTTCGCCAGTCTCGTCTCGACGTATTTCGAGATCTTTCCGATCGATGTCTATTTCTGGCTCTTGTTAGGAGTGGTGGGATGCGCAGCAGCGCAACACGAATCATCTTCGGGGCGCTCGCCCTCAGACCGGGAGGAAGCGGAGTACAGACCTACATTCGCGAGCTCCTGAACGAGCTCCCCCAGTGCCTACCCGCTGCCGATCTCGCCGCGACCGTCCAGCGCGACGCCGTCGGTGAGCTCCCACCCTCGGTCACGGCGTTGGAACGGCCTGTCACCAGCGGTGCCGCTCGTGCAGTGCTCGGTGCCCTCCCCGTCGGTCGTTGCGATGTGGTGCACGGCCTGGACGTCGACCTGCCGTTTCTGACCAAGGCCTTCACGGTGGCCACGGTGCACGACCTATCGGTCATCGACATGCCGTCGGCCTCCAGTCGATTTCGCGCGTTGGGCGAACAGAGACTGGTACGGCGCGCACTGCGCCGCGCAGATCTGCTCATCGCGGTCTCGCAGTTCACCGCCGATCGAATCAAGGCGGTCAGCGGCCGCGACGCCACGGTGGTCGGTCTGGCACCCGCAGCGTGGGCCGCTGTCCCCACCGACAGCCGGATAGATCTGGTTCGGCGCAAGTACGACTTGCCGGACCGTTTCGTGATGCAGGTCGGAACGGTGGAGCCCCGCAAGAACGTTCAGCTCGTGGCCGACGCAGCGGAGAGTCTCGGAATACCGTGTCTGCTGGCCGGGGCCGGCTCCACCGGTCCCCACGCCCCTCGCAATTCGCGGGGGCTCGGGTACGTCGATGTCGAGGATCTGCCCGGCCTCTACGCTGCCGCGACAGTCACTGCGTACGCCTCTCGGTACGAGGGCTACGGGCTTCCGCCGGTGGAGGCGATGGCGTCGGGCGGCGCGGTCGTCGCCAGTGCCGTCGGTGCCCTCCCCGACGTCGTCGGCGACGGTGCCGTTCTCGTCGAGTCCGAGAACGTGGACGACTGGGTACAGGCGATGAAACCACTCGCTTTCGACGGGGACGCGCGCGCAGCTCTTCTCGACGCGGCAGCCGTAGCCACCCGCGAGATCAGCTGGCGTAGAACGGCGGAGCTCACCGCCGACGCGTATCGAGCCGCGGGCATCGTCTGATGGCCGAGGAGCTCGCGCTCGACGGCACCGAGCAGCCACCGGACTACCGCGCCATCGCAGCGGATCCGAAAGCCGCGGCCAGAGCGACGATTGCCGTTCTGATCAGCAGAGTGATCATCGCGACGCTGGGGTGGGTGGGCAGCGTCGTCGTCGCGAGGTCCCTCGGACCGGACGAGTGGGGCCAGTTCAGCTTCGTCTTCGCGCTGCTGGGCTTGATGTCCGTCGTGACCGATCTGGGGGTCGGACGCGTCGTGCTGGCGAAATTGATGGACGACGATTCCGAGGAAATCGGTCGAACGGCGTCGGCGTTCCTGGCGCTCCGAACCGTGCTCGGTTTGGTGGGGTACGTACTGGCCGTCGCATACGTTCTGCTGCTGCAATATCCGAGCGAGGTGGTCCTCGCGACGGTGGTCGGCGGACTGGTGGTCGTGTTCGCAACCCCGGGTCACGCCCTGAGGGTGCTCTTTCAGAGCCGTCACCGCCTGGTACTCGTGGCCGTTGCCGAAAGCGCCGGGCAAGCAATCCAATTGGCGTTGACCGTGCTGGCCGCCGTGCTGGCCCCCACCCTGCTGATCTTCGTTCTCCCGGCCGTGGCCAACGAAGTGTTCAAGTTGGTGACCAAGGGTTTCGGCATCGGCAACCGTTCCATGGGCCTGCGACCGTCGCGGCACATCGACATTCGGCGCTGGGGGCCCTACCTGAAAGAGGCCGTACCACTCGCGATCGGCTTCGCCCTCACCATCGCGATGCTCAAGATCGACATGCTGATGCTCAGCCTGCTCGACACGTTCGAGGCCGTGGGACTGTATTCCATCGGCTACAAATTCTCGGACATGATCGACACCTTCGTGTTGGCGGCAGTCGCACCGATCAGCACCTTGCTCGTCGCGTCGTGGCCCCACGACGCCACCGCATTTCGCGCACGCTCGCGTTCGGCCGCACTGCTGTTCGCACTCTTCGGCGCAATGGCTGTCGCGGCGTTCGTACCGTCGGCCGAGCCGTTGATCGGGCTGCTGTACGGCGAACGGTTCGTCGACGGAGCCGACGCAGCCCGATTACTCGTCATCGGCGCGGCACTGATGTCGTTGGTGATGCTGGGAATCTTCCTGCTCGCGTCGGCCGGAATGCAGCGACACTACCCCGTGGTGGCACTGGTCGGTCTGGCCCTGAACGTCGGGTTGAACCTGTTCCTGATCCCGCGGATGTCGTACGACGGAGCCGCCATCTCCACCGTCGTGACGATCGGCACCACTCTCGTTCTGCTGTGGATCGTGATCGCGCGAAGCATGCCCATATCCGGACTGCTTCCCGTGCAATCCATTTCGGTGATACTGGTGGTCACCGCAGCCACTACGGTCGGCGGCTGGTTCCTGGTGCAACACTATCCGGGCCTGTGGCTGCTCGTCTCGGTTGCGGCAGCGTTGCTGGTCGCAATCGTGCTCTACGTGTTCGTCGCCATCGGACTCGTCGAGTCACCACTGCCGGGACCGGCCGAGAAAGGACGTCACCGTGCGCGTTCCGAATGACCATCGACACAACGGACACATCGCCCGATTCGGACCCCGCCCTGCGGAGTCGAAGTCGGGTTTCGCGAAGGTAGAAGACCGTTGCGCCCGTTCTTCGAATGTTGTTGATGTGCAGTTCCATTCACGAGCGGCACGGCAACGCGAACGGCATACTAGCCCGGCTATCATCGAGCCTGTCGGCTCCACGAATCTCCGAAGCGGTACGTCCGCTCGCATCGACGACGGAAGGGTACACGGTTGATGGCCGTCCACGATGCCGTACACCGGGGCGACGTGCCCCCACCTATCGACCTCGCGGGACACATGCGGGAACTCGGCCGGGCATTGCTGCCCGCCGTGATCGTTGCTGTGCTGGTGGGTGCGGGCGTGTTCTACCTCAGGAGCGAACTCACCGACAAGCAGTACGCCGCGTCGGTCGTGGCCGAGATCGAACCGGCCCAAAGCCTCGTTCCCGGTGACGCGTTCATCGAGCAGATGCGCGCACCGTTCGTCGAGTTGGCGACCGACCGCAGTGTGCTCGATCAGGTCCTCACACAGGTCGACTCCGGACTGAACGCTGCCGAGTTGGCGTCGAGCGTCGAACTCTCCCCCGGTACTTCACCTGCACTGCTGACCGTCACGGTGACGACCCGTTCTCCTGAGCTCGCCGCAGATCTGGCTCGCGCGATGGTGTCGACGATGGCAAGTACCAGCACTGCCAACGCGATCCGCGACTCGCGGGAGCGAACGGACGAAGCGCAGTCCGCGATCGACGCGCAACAGGCGCGAGTGGACGCTCTGCCCGCCGACGACCCGAGCCGGCCCGCATCCGTGTCGGAACTGGCCGAACTGCGCACCCGCCTGAGCGAGCTGCAGGCCACTGCGGGCGGAGACCGACTGGTCGTGCTGTCGAACCCCGAACAGAGCACCACAGCGGTGTCACCGAAACCGGTCTCGGAGGCACTCGTCGCTGCGCTCGCTGCACTGATCGTTGCCGCCGAACTGATCGTGTTGCTGCGAGGACGTCTCGGACGCAAGCCCTCTCGGTCCTGGGCTCGTCGGGTGTCTCGCAAATACGGAGCGAAATTCGACCCGACAGCGGGCGACACCATGCCGCCCGCCGTGGCCGCGCGGATCGCAGCGCTCGAACGCGGCGATCGACCCGTCTCCAGGGGTGCTCGGCACGCTGCGCCCAAGGGCGACAACGTGATCGTCCTGTTGGTCGGCGAGGGCGCCGTGACGGCCTCGACTCAGGATCCGGACCGGACAGGCGAACGTCCTCGGGTCACCGAAGAATTCGGGTTGTCGGAGCAGTGGTGGCAGCACACCGACGTGGGCGACGTCGAGACCGTCGTGGTGCTGGTGTCGACACGTGGACGCGACAAGAAGGCGGCAACCGCCGCGCTGCGGCGGCTCGACGACTTCGACATTCCCGTGCACGTGGTCCTGCAGAACAAGAACTCGACCCGACGGGTGGAACAGACCGCGCAGACCATTGCGCCGGAAGGCCAACGCCATGCCAGCTGACAGAATTGCCGTCGTACACGAAAGATTCCACGAGATCGCCGGATCCGAGCACGTCATCGAACAGCTCGCGCTGCACTGGCCTGCGGCCGAGGTGTTCGCGGCGATCTCTCGGCCGGCCGGGGTTCCGTCGGGAATCGGCCGGGAGCCGCACACGACCGCCCTCAATCGTGTGTACAACGCGTTGGGCCAACGGTCGTACGCACCCGTTCTGCCGATGATGCCGCTCGCCTTTCGGCGCATGCCGCTCGACGGTTTCGATGCAATCGTGGTGAGTCACCACGCATTCGCCACTCAAGCCGTGTTCGCCACCGACTCCCCGGTGATCGCCTACGTACACAGCCCGGCACGATGGGCCTGGGACCCCGAACTACGGGCAGGTGAAGGTGGCGGACGAGCAGGAGCAGCGATACTGACGGCACTGTCGGCCGTTGCCCGTCGATGCGAGATCGCTGCCGCCCCGAAATTGAACACAGTGGTGGCCAACTCGACTGCAGTTGCACGTCGTATCGAGGATTGGTGGGGCCGTGACGACGCAGTGGTGGTCCATCCGCCCGTCGACACCGAGGGCTTCGTTCCCGATCCGTCCGTCGAGCGGGAGAACTTCTTCCTCCTCGCCGGTCGCCTCGTTCCCTACAAGCGGCCCGACATCGCAGTCCGGGCCGCTGCCGAGGCCGACGTTCCGCTCGTGGTGGCCGGAGACGGACGAGCAATGGATGCCTGCCGGGCGCTCGCCGGTCCGAAAACGACCTTTCTGGGCCGAGTTTCACACGAGAAGCTCCTCGAGCTGCACCGAACGACGCGGGCCCTGTTGATGCCGGGAGTGGAGGACTTCGGCATCGTCCCCGTCGAATCCATGGCCTGCGGGACTCCCGTGATTGCGCTGGGCGACGGCGGTGCCATGGACTCGGTCGTACCGGGAAAGACCGGAATGCATGTGCCACCGGGGTCGGACGAGGCAGTCGTCGCCGGATTCGCCGACGCCATGCGTTCGTTCGCCCCCGGAGACTTCGACCGCAGGGAGATTCGCACGTGGGCAGAGGGTTTCTCGAGGGCCCAGTTCCGCAGTCGTATGCAGGAGGTAGTCGATGCGGTCCGCTGAACGCCGATATCGTTCGACCGCACTGGACCGAGTCTTCGCCGACACCCGGATAGTGACTGCCGTCGGTCCCGTTCGTGGCCTGGACATCGAGCGCACACGCGCAACGCTGCGCGCCGCCGAACGAGTCGCCCGGACACCTCACGTTGCGCTCGAACCGCGGTCGGATACACGACAGTGGCGCTACCGCAGCGACATCGCCGGAGACAACGTCACTGCCGGCACCGGAGCCACCGAGGATCTGGGCCGTATGCTCACCGACATACGACGGCGAGACGGTGCGAGAGGACCGCTCGAGGTGATCGTGTTCGAGGACCATCTCGCTGTCGACTACTCGCACGGAATCGGCGACGGCCAGATCGGCGTCATGATGCTGGCGGCTTTCTCCGACGACGCCGATGGAACCCTGGTTCCCGCGCTCGCGACAGGATTACCGGCCAGCGCAACGTGGAAAGCGCTGTGGCGTCACTATTCTCGAAAACCGAAGACATTGGCGGACTTCTGGAAGTTGCGCGGTCGCCATCGAGCCGAGGCCGACGGCGATTCTGCTCCACGTCGAAGAATCGAGAACTGGGAGTCCGCGAAAGTCAGCCGCGCCGGGTACATGAACCGAACCCGAGTGGACGAACTCAAGCACTGGACGGCCGAGTACATGCCGGGAGCGACCGCCGCGTCGATCTCGACAGCGCTGTGGAGCGCAGCGCTGCGGGCCGAGGGCGTCGACGTCGACGATCACATCATGGTGTTGTTCAACAGCAGGCGTTATCTCGATCCGGCGCAGCAGAGTTCGCACGGGAACTTTGCCGTCGGCATTCCGCTTCACCTCCCTTCGGGCACGACACCCGTCGGTATCACTGCGGCAATGCGCGAGGTGATCGAATCGGGATGGCCGATAGCGGTGTTGGGAATGTCGCTACTGCGCGATGCTGCGACGCGATTTCGGTCTTCCGCTCGCGCGCAGACCGATTCGGTCGTCGAGGTTCCCGAGACCTTGAGGTTGGCCGTCAGCGACCTCGGGCGACTGCGCGTCTTCGACCACCTCGATTGGGCCGACGACGGCAGGCCGCCGCAGATGGCAGCATCACTCGAGCCCGACGGCCCGGATGGCTGCACGATGCTCATTGCCGAGATTGCGGGTGGGCGGACCTACACGGCATCGTTCTGCAGCAAGATGATCGACGTCGCTGTGGTGGACGCAGCATTGCGGCGCATGTGCGACGACCCCGTCGCGCTACTCCGAGATGCTTTCTGACACAGGAACGAGGCTCGATCATGACCGCTGGATCGACTGTGTTGTTCCTTGCCCACACCGGGCAGGTTTCCGGTGCCGAAAAGGTGCTTCTGGATCTGATCGACGAGGCCGAGCGCCGCGGCTACGACACTGTGATCGCATGTCCCTCCGGCCCCCTGACCGACCGAGTGCCCACGGCGACGCGACACATCCCCATCGGGGAGCTCGGGCTCGGTGGTGAACGAGGAGCCGCCCGAGGCGTCGCAGCGGCACGCATGTCGGCGCGTTGGGTCACCGCAGCCCGCGCGGTGCGTACCGTTGCCCGCGCGCCGGGCACCGTTACCGTCGTGAACTCACTCTTCGCGCTCCCGGTCGCACGGTTGGCCCGTCCTCCTCGCGGTGCGTCGTGGCTCGTCCACGACACCATGACCTCTGCCAAACAGCGCGTGGTGGTGCGGTTCGCACGGTCGGCCGTTCGTGTCGCAGTCTCGGTATCGGAAGCCACCGCTGTACCCCTGCGAGCGGCCGGACTCCCGGTCGTGGTGTCGCACAACGGAGTTCCATGGCCGGTTCCGCGTTTCGGCGGTGAGCTGCACGCCCCTCCTGTCGTCGGCATACTTGCCCTCCTCACGCCGTGGAAGGGCCATCGAGTTCTGCTCGACGCCGTGGCCACACTCCCCGAGATTCGTGTCGAACTCGCAGGCGGCAGCTTCCCCGGTGATCGTGACTACGTCGCAGAACTTCACGAGCGAGCATCTCGATCGGACCTCGCGGGTCGGGTCGAATTCCTCGGGCACACCGACGCGAAATCGGCGCTTCAGAGGTGGGACGTGGTCGTTTCCTCGAGCACGTCGCCGGAGGCGGGCCCGTTGTCGGTGCTCGAAGCGATGTCACACGGGCTGCCGGTGATCGGAACCGACCACGGCGGCACCCACGAGTTCCTCGCCGACGGTGCAGGGATTCTCGTCGAACCCGGCAACGTAGCAGCCCTCGCCGCAGCCATTTCCACGGTCATCGGCGATTCGAACCGACGACGCGCACTCGGGGACACTGCGAGAGACCGTGTTGCCAGCTGCCACGACATCGGCCGGACACTGCCCGAACTTCTGCACCGTCTCACCGACTGACAGACCGCCCGACCGCGCGTATTCGGTTAGGAAATCGAACGAAGCCGACCCCCGGCACAGACGGCTGTGTTTCAATCGGGGCCCGATGGGAACGATGGGGGCTGATATGACTCGCGCCGTGACGAGATCCAACGAGCATTATCAATGGTGTATCGGCGTGATGACCAGCCTCGCGTTGACCACCGCCGTCAAACGCATCGTCTCTGCTGCAGCCCTGGCCATGGCTGTGGTCGTGACCCTCGAGCTCGCATTCGGCTACGGAGCCACGACGGCGATCCCGTCGATCGTGCAGTGGACGTGCATGATCGCCGCGTACATCATGGGCGCGTTCTGGTGGTTCGGTCCATGGCCGACGCTCGGGCAGGCGTTCGCTTTCGTCGTCATCGCCAACTTCGCAATCTTCGGTGCCACCATCACGGCAGATTTCGCACCCGAGGTCACGCTCGGCAAATGCGCGTTCCTCATCCCGATCGGCATGCTGGTCGGCTTCTTCTTCGACAAGTGGCGGCTGGCCACCCACATTGCTCTCTGCCTGCTCGGCACCACGGTCGTCGCGGTCTACATCGTCGTCGAGCGCGGTGTGGATACGTTCGTGGCAGTGGTTCTGTGGGCTCCGATCGTCATCTCCTTCACCGGCTTCGCCCTGCTGCTGCAGGCAACCACCCAATCCATGCGTCTGGAGTTCGAGTAACCGACATGCGAACCTTCTCCCTCCCCCACACCGGGACCGAAGTCTCGAGCATCGTGCTGGGGTTCATGCGCATCACCGATCTGGACGACGACCGGATCAGGAGATTGGTGGCCACCGCGCTCGATGTGGGCGTGACGGTGTTCGACCACGCCGACATCTACGGCGGGTCACCGCACACGTGCGAGAAACGATTCGGCGATGCGGTGACGTTGACCCCGTCGCAACGCGAGCGCATCAGCATTCAGAGCAAGGTGGGTATTCGCGAGGGCTGGTTCGACTTCTCCAGGGATCACATCGTCACCACGGTCGAGGCGTCACTCGAAGCCCTCGGCGTCGATCACCTGGACACCCTTCTGTTGCATCGCCCGGACACCCTCGTCGAGCCGGAGGAGGTCGCAGCAGCGTTCGACCACCTGCACGCGTCGGGCAAGGTCCTCGGCTTCGGCGTCTCCAATCACACGCCCGGCCAGATCGAGTTGCTGAAAACTGCAGTGAATCAACCGATTCTGTTCGATCAAATACAGCTGAGCATCGTGCACTCGCCGTTGATCGCGGCGGGCCTGACCGCCAACATGAGCACCGAGGACCAGTCGATCGACCGCGACAACGGTCTACTGGACTACGCGAGAACGCGCGGCATCACCCTGCAGGCGTGGTCTCCGTTCCAGAGCGGGACGCCGTCCGGCGTGTTCGTGGGCGACCGCGAGAACTACCCGGATCTGAACGTGGCACTGGACGAGATCGCCGACGTCTACGGGTCGACGCCGTCGGCGGTGGCAACGGCCTGGATCACCAGGCACCCGGCCGATATCCAGGTCGTGCTCGGAACCACGAATCCCGATCGAGTCGTCGAAGCCGCCGCCGGTTCGGACCTACGCCTGACCAGGCAGGAGTGGTACCGCCTGTTCCGGACGGCAGGCCACACATTGCCCTGAACGAGGCTCAGCGGCGTCACATCTGCCGTTACCTTTTCGTTACCGACTAGCTATCGGTCCGTGATGATCAGGCCTCGGTTCGGTGACGTTGCGCTGTCAGGATTACCGCACGGCATGCACCGGAACCTGTAGCCCTCGGGTTCCACCCCGTGCACGTCGGTCGTTAGGCCATCCGAACTGAGAGGTTCGCACCGTGACTGTCACCGACCACTTCGATTCTCGCCTCGCACCCGTCGAACGCGGCAATGCTAGTTACTCCATCCGCACCGAGTTCTACTCCCCTCGCCTGACTGTCGTCCGCGCGACGGGCGATGTCGATCTGCGGGCTCGTACCGATCTGGCACAGGCGCTCGACTACGCTCTGCGCGGCGAAACGGTTGTGCTGCTGGACTTGTCTGCGGTCACCTTCATGTACTCGGGGTCTGCGTGCGTGGTCCTCGACGCTGTCGCCCGCAGCGCTGGCCGCCTCGAGGTCTTTGCTCCGACGCGGCCCGCGCGCATCGTTCTCGACGCACTGGGCGCGGCGACGATCGGGGCGGATCCGCGCGCTGCCTGACCGGTGGAGGTTTGCGGTCCGGCCGATTCGGCAAACCCGAGGAGGACAGCGACTCCGGACGGCACATGTGCCGCGAGTCGTCTCCACGGAATCGAAGCGGCTCGTTCGACTTGCCGCGTGGAGCATTTCACGCACACCGAGGCAAGGATCGACAATGTCCGACCAGTTCAGCAAATCCGACCCGACCAGCGCGTTTCCGATGCCCGATCGGGCCGAACAGAGTCGTCTCGAGCATCCCGGTCTGACCCGCGACATGGTCACCGCTCCCGATCACGGCGAGGATTCCTACCGTGGATCGGATCGCCTGCACGGCCGTAAAGCATTGATCACCGGCGGCGACTCGGGTATCGGCCGTGCCGTTGCACTGGCATTCGCGCGCGAGGGTGCCGATGTCGTCATTGCACACCTCGAATCCGAAGGTCCGGACGCGCAGACCACTGTCGCCCTGATCGAGGGATCAGGCAGCGCAGGTAGAGCCATCGCCTGTGATCTCACCGACGAGTTGCAGTGCGTGCAATTGGTCGACACCGCGTCCGAGGTTCTCGGCGGGCTCGACATCGTCGTCAACAATGCCGCGTTTCAGATGGCGCAGATGGGCGGGATCGCAGACATCACCACCGAGCAGTTCGATCGCGTACTCAAGACCAACTTGTACGCCCTGTTCTGGATCTCGAAACGCGCCGCCGAAATCATGGACGCGGGTTCCACCATCATCAACACCACCTCGATCCAGGCATCGAATCCCTCTCCCGAGTTGATGGACTACGCCACCACCAAGGCTGGAATCGTGGCGTTCACCAAGGGTCTCGCCGGTGATCTCGCCGAACGCGGAATTCGCGTCAATGCCGTTGCACCCGGGCCTGTTTGGACGCCGCTGATCCCGGCCACGATGCCGTCGGAGAAGTACGAGAAGTTCGGCGAGACCGTCCCGCTGGGACGACCGGGTCAACCCGCAGAGCTGGCACCGGCATATGTCTTCCTGGCATCGAACGAGTCGAGCTACATCACCGGCGAGACCATCGCGGTCACCGGCGGCACGCCGTTCAACTGATCTTGTCGCCCTCTGCGGTGTCGCGCCACGCAAGCAGCACACCGTTTCCCTCCGGTCGTCGCCACGGTAGGAACAATGCGACGGCAAGCGCACATGCCACAGCGGCACCGACGGTCACGAACGACGCGAGCTGAAAGCCCTCCAGCGAGGCCGCTTTCATCGCGTGGATCAGCTCGGCCTTCTGCGTCGCGAAGATCGGGTTGGTGGGCGCTTTCACGATTTCGATGACGCTGACGACCGTTTCGCGAGCGAACGCCTTCTGGTAAGGCTCCATGATCGCGTCGGGTATCGCGTCGATCTTCGGACTCACCTGTGAGGTGTAGATCGACGCGACGATCGATCCGAGCACGGCAACTCCGAGCGTTCCACCGACCTCTCGGGTGGTGTCGTTCACCGCGGAGCCCGCACCTGCTTCGTCGAGCGTCACCGAGGACATGATCGACTCGGTGGCAGGGCCCTGCACGATCGCCAAGCCGAGGCCCATCAGCACCATCGAGACGAGAACCGGCCCCAGATAGGGCGTTTGGACCTCCACCTGACCGGCGACGAACATCCCGATGCTCATCACCATCAGCCCGAAAACGATCACCGCCGTGGTTCCGATGCGTTGCGCAATGATGGTCGCCAGCGGCGCGCCGATGGCGATGGATACCGCGAAGGGCAGTGAGTGAACGCCGAACTGCAGTGGGGTCAGCTCCACCACACCCTGGAAGTACTGGGTGATCATGAACAGGAAGCCGAACATGCCGAAGTACGCCACGGCAATGGCCAAGGCGGGCAGTGAGAATCGTCGATTCCGGAACAGGTTCAAGTCCAGTACCGGAGACGGCGTCCGCAGCTCCCACCAGACGAACGCGACGATGGCTGCCGATCCTGCCAGGTAGGCTCCGATGCTCGTTGCAGACAACCAACCATTGTGTGGCGCTTCGATGATCGCCCAGACCAGCACGGTGATGCCGGCCAACGACAGCGCGATACCCAGGGGGTCGTACTTGCCGACGTGCTCTGCTCTGGATTCCGGTACGCAGGCCAGCGCGGCCACCAGAACGAGCAGTGCCACAGGAACATTGATCCAGAACACCGTGTGCCACGAGAAGTGCTCGAGCAGAAACCCACCGGCAGTCGGGCCGATTGCGATGGCGAACCCGGCCATCGCCGTCCAGGCCGCGATGGCCAGTGCGCGCTCCTTGGCATCGGTGAAGATGTTGATGATCAGGGCAAGGGTCGCCGGAAACACTGCGGCCGCACAGACTCCCATGGCCGCGCGCGCCGCGATCACCTGTCCCAGATCGGCGGCGACAGCGCCGCCGATCGACATCACAGCGATGCCCGCCAGTCCGAAAATCATGACCTTCTTGCGGCCGTAGCGATCGCCGAGATGACCGAACGCCAACAGCAGTCCGGCGAACGTCAGTGTGTATGCGTCGACCACCCACTGCAGGCCGCTCATATCGGCACGTAGCTGCAGTCCCATCGAAGGCAGCGCGACGTTGACGACGGTGTTGTCCAAAACGACGAGCAGCTCGGCTGCGCAGATCACGATCAGCGCGAGGTATCGCCGACGGAACTGCGGCAAGTTCACGGGTTGACTGGAGGTGGTGGGTGACGACATCGGAATCCCTTCGACTATGACGGTCGGCATAGTTCCTGAAGGGAAGTTAGCTGTAACTGATAGTTATAGCAACATCGCCCGGCTCTTTCTGGTCGACGTCAGCGGCCCGCCGAAGCCTCCAGAACCGCCTCGAGCAGGGCCGACAACTCCCCCTCGGTCCGATCCAGAGCCGTGGTCGAGCGCTGCGCCTTGGCCATGATCAGCGCACCTTCGATGGCGGCGATCGCGAATGTTGCCAACGTGTACGACCGCTCGCGAGTCAATCCGCGCTGCCACAGGGATACCGCTATGACGTCCTCCCAGGACGAGAAGGACTCACCTGCCGCGGCCACCGCCTGCGGCGCATGCAGCCCCTCGAGCGCGGCCGGCGCGACAGGGCAGCCCGCCACGAAATCCGTGGCCAGCAGTTCGCTGCGGAATCCCTCGAGAATGGCCCGTACGGTCGCCGACGGACCGGCCGACGCCAGGCCGGCCGAGATCATCGCGCTCATCTCGGCTCCCGCAGTACGCGTCGCCTCTTCCACCAGCTGAGGCTTGCCGCGGGGAAAGTGGTGATAGATCGAGCCGCGGGGAGCGCCCGCGTGATCGATGACGTCGGCCAGCGAGGTGGCGTCGACGCCGCGTCGACGAAACAGCTGGGCAGCGCTGCGCAGCATGTCGTCCCGAGCACTGCTTCGATTCGTCATCCGAACCCCTCCCGTGGACGCCACAATGATTGACGTGACGTTCCGTTACACCTACAGTCGCTCTGTAGCTATGTTGTCCATCATAGCTAAAACCGCAGTCCCGGAACCGGAGCAACGCATGTCCCCTGACACCGACGTGATCGACCTGAGCAGCCCGCTCACCCTTGCCTGCGGGCAGATCCTGCCGAATCGCGTGATGAAGGCGGCGCTCAGCGAAGGACTGTCCACCGCCGAGCACGGCCCGGACTCCCGCCTCGAAACGCTGTACCGCCAGTGGGGCGCGGGCGGCTACGGCCTGGTGGTGACCGGCAACGTGATGGTCGATCGGTCCCATCTCGGCGAACCGGGCAATGTCGTCATCGAGGACGACCGAGACCGTGATGCGCTGGCCCGCTGGGCGAAAGCGACGTCCGACGGCGGTGCCCCCATCTGGATGCAGCTCAATCACCCCGGTCGGCAGGCCAACCCGATCGTCACTCGCACCAAGCCCGTTGCACCCTCCGCCATCGCCCCCAACATCCCGGGCATTCCGGCACCGCGGGCGTTGAGCGAGAACGAGATTCACGACATCATCGGCCGATTCGCCACCGCGGCGGCCGTGGCCGAGACGGCCGGTTTCGACGGCGTCCAGATCCACGGCGCGCACGGCTACCTGGTGTCGCAGTTCCTCTCCCCTCTGTCGAACAGGCGCGACGACGCCTGGGGCGGCGACCTCGACGGACGCATGCGGTTCGTGATCGAAGTCGTCCGCGCAATCAGAGCGGCGGTGTCGCCGAGTTTCGCAGTGGGAATCAAGCTGAACTCGGCGGACTTCCAACGCGGCGGCTTCAGCGAGGAAGAATCGCGCATCACCGTCGAGCATCTCGTTCGGGAATCGATAGATCTGATCGAAATCAGCGGTGGCAGTTACGAATCGCCCGCAATGATGGGCACCGCGAGCACCCGCGATCGGGAGGCGTACTTCCTGGAGTACGCGCGGACGGTGCGCGACGCGGCCGGAACAGTGCCATTGGCGGTCACCGGCGGCTTCCGTACCCGCTCGGTCATGAGCGCGGCAGTGCAATCGGGTGAGTGCGACATGGTCGGTCTCGGCCGTCCGACTGCCCTCGCCCCGGCCGTCGCGAAATCACTGGTCGACGGCACAGTGGATCGGGTCGAATCGCCGCGCGTGGCACTGCGCGTCCCGTCGAAGTCCAGCGCGTTCAAGCAGATCAACGGCGCACTCGATCTGCAGTGGCACACCGACCAATTGCAGCTCATCGGCGCTGGGCAACAGCCGAATTCGAGCCGTCCGGCATGGAAGACTGCGGCCACGATGCTGCAGCGCAACGGCTGGGACGCGTTCCGTAATCGTCGAGGCTCCGCTCGGGTGGACACCTCTGCTGCCGTGACGAAGTTCCGCCGCGAGCGCTTGATCGGGAAGTATGTCGCCAATCCCATCGTGAACGGATTGACGTCGCTGGGAGTGACGACCTCCCTGGTGACCGACCTCGAGACCGTAGGACGCAAGACCGGGCTCGCCCGTCGCGTGCCGGTGTCGGCGACATTCGACGATTCCGGTGCGTGGCTGGTGTCGCAGCACGGCACCAGGTCCGGTTGGGGCGCAAACATCACCGACGAGCCCAGAATCCGAATTCGCGTGGGCAACCGATGGCGCACCGGCACAGCCACATTCGTTCCCGATGACGATGTCGTCGTCAGAGCGCGGTCGTTCTCCGGCAATCCCGTCCTCGGACGCATCATCGGAGCCGGCTTCCGAGCTCTCCAGACCGATCCGATCTCGGTCCGCATCGAGTTCGACGACTGACCAACCTGCCGTGAGAGAGAACCGCATCGTGCGGACCGACAAGTTCACCTGCGACGGGGGTCCGCTCTCAGCGCTCCGCTCCCTCGACCTGGTGGGAGAGCTCTACGCTCGGAGGTGATCACCGCTGCCGTCCGACGCCCGTCGGATGGCAGCCACAAGAGTTCCTCCACGCAACGAGTGACACAGGACACACCCGCGGTGATGATGAACTCATGACCCAGTTCCCCACTCTCGACCCCGAACTTGCCGCAGCCGTCACGATGCTTCCGAGTCTCGATTTCGGCGACCTTCCGTCGGCGCGATCGACGTTCACCTCACTCCTCGATGCCATGCTCGCCGATCTCTCGATGGAGGGAGTCTCCCTACGCGAGCTCACCGTCTCCGGGCTCGACGGTGCACCGGACGTCGTCGTCCGATTCTTCACGCCGGAACACGTCGACGGACCCTTACCTGTGCTGGTCTGGATCCACGGCGGCGGATTCGCCATCGGGACGGCCGCTTCCAGTGATCCCTACTGCGTGGATGTCGTCCGGGAACTCGGATTCGCAGTGGCGAGTGTCGAATACCGGCTCGCCCCCGAGACTCCGTTTCCCGGGCCGCTCGACGACTGCTACGCCGCGCTCGCGTACATCCACTCGCACGCGGACGAATTGGGGGTCGACCCGACGCGGATCGCCGTCGGAGGGCAGAGTGCCGGTGGTGGCCTGGCCGCCGGAACGGTTCTCCGAGCTCGCGACGAAGGCGTCGTTCCGGTGGCCTTTCAGCTGCTCGAGATCCCCGAACTCGACGACCGCCTCACCACCGTGTCGATGACCGAGTTCGTCGATACACCCATGTGGCACCGCCCCAACGCAATCCTGTCCTGGCAGTACTATCTCGGCGAGTCCTACACCGGGCCGGACGACCCGAACGTCTCGATATACGCCGCCCCGGCTCGGGCCACCGATCTTGCCGGTCTGCCGCCGGCGTACGTCGCGACGATGGAGCTCGATCCGCTTCGCGACGAGGGCATCGACTACGCGGTGCGGTTGCTGCGGGCGGGTGTGAGCGTCGAACTGCATTCGTTCCCCGGCACTTTTCACGGCTCCGCGCTGCTGGCAACAGCGGAGGTGAGCAAGCGCGGACATGCGGAGGCGTTGGACGCCCTGCACAGGGGCTTGCGCCTTCGCGCACCCGCCTCGTAGCGTCGGTCCATGCAAGGACTGATGTACCGGCTCGCGGAACTCGATGCCGACTCCGCGGGCCTGGTGCGCGTGATCGACTATTTCGATGCCCTGATCAGACACGGCGCGGACACGTCCGCGATGCTGCGCGCCAGCGCTGCTCTGGCCGACTGCGTAGTCGGAATCGATGTCGTCGGCACGTCCGCCGGACACCGCCAGCACGCGCGCTGCGATCCGAAGGGCCGTTGGCTGACTCAGGCTGCAGGCGAGCGGTCGGCCGTCAAGGACGTCGTGGTCGACGACGTCGTCATGGGCTCGGTGTGGATCGAGCGCGCAGGTCCCGCGCTTGCTCTCGACGACATGCTCGTCGATCGGATGGCTCTGACCGCAGCCATCATTCTGGTTCCCCGCCACAGGCCGTCCGCCGCCGAACACACCCGAGCAGTGCTATTTCCGATGGACGACATCGCACTGCTCAGTTCGCTGACCGCGTTGCACATCGAGCCGACCGCGCGTGTCCGAGTTGCCGTTGCTGCTGCCGACTCACCGCCGACAACCAACGCGCCGACGGCCGGACGATCGACGCCGATCACCGTCGAGGACCATGTTCTGTATCTCCTGCCAGGTAGACTGTCGGTTCTTCGGGTGGCTTCCGGCTGTGTAGGCGTCTCGTTGGCCATGCCGGCGTCTGCCATCCACCGACATCTCGGAAACGCTCGGTTCGCACTGGCTCAGGCAAGCGAGTCCGAGCCCGTCGTGACTGCCGATCGTTTCGGCGCGCTGAATTTGTTGGAGACGGGAAATGTGCTGACAGCCAGCGACATACCCGATCTGGTACGTGCAGCCGAACTGCGCACCACCACTCACGGGGTCGAGCTGATCGATACTCTGCGCACGTATCTTGGTTCGGGAAGTTTGCGCGCGACAGCCGACCGGATGCACCTACACCACAGCAGCGTTGCACATCGACTGGCCAAGATGTCGGAGGCCGTCGGCTACTCGGTGGATTCCATCGAGCACCGTGCCCGTGCAACGGCGATGATGATGGTGCTCGACGGCAGTGGTGTCGGAGTCGCATAATCGGTCGATGGCACCGACCCCAACAGGCACGTTGCGCAGCACCGACACCGGCGTCGCTCTCGAGCTGACCAGAACCATCTCGGCTCCGCGTGAAGACGTGTGGGCACGCCTCACCGAATCGTCCCGGACGGCACAGTGGTTCGGTCCGTGGGAGCGGATCTCGCACAACATCATTCGCGTCACAATGGCATTCGAGGAGGGTGCGCCCGCGTCGGACATGATCATCGACGCGTGTGAGCCGCCGGGCCTCCTGGCAGTGCGGTTGACCGGCGAAGTCGAATGGCCACTCGAGGTCCGTCTGACCGAGGCAGGCCCTGCGACCGTTCTCGTGCTTGCACACAGATGCACGAGCACGGACGGTCTGGGCGACATCGGACCGGGGTGGGAGTACTACCTGGACATGTTCATCGCCGCCGGAAACGGCGACCCACACCCGAGTTTCGACGATTACTACCCATCACAGCAGGAGTACTACTCATCTCTTCGCCCGCGGTGAATCAGTGCTTGCGTAACGCGTCGATCAGTTCTTCCTTGTTCAGCTTGGAATAGCCTTCGAGACCCAATTCCTTCGCTCGCTCGGTCAATTCGTCGACCGTCCAGTCCTCGTAGGATCCGGATTCTCCACCCTTCCTACCGATCTGATCTCGCCCCTTCTTCGCGGCGGCGTTCGAGATGCGGGCGGCCTTCTCCTTCGAGTTTCCCTCCTCGCGGAGCTTGTCGTACAGGCCCTGGTCCTTCAGCTGTGGTTGGTCTTCGGTGTCGCTCTTCTTCGCCGGCATCGGAAATTCCTTTCATTGGTTCGTGTCGAAGCGCTACCCGGTCTGCACGGCGACAAACCTCGCTCGACGTCGCGGATCGGGTGTGTGTTTCGAGTTCCATCGGGTAAGCGATCGGGATGCATTCGGATCGACCGCAATCGGCAAGCCGAGACACCACCGGCAACGACGACACCACCGACGCAGACGACGCGGCGCTCTCGGTGGGGGTGGTCAGCGACGATGGCTTCGCGGCGACGGTGGCGACTGCCATTGTCGCCAAGTTGCCCGATCACGCGAGGATCGACGGGCAGCGGCGAGAGATCCGCGTGTCCCGAGCATCGGTGCCGCTCCCGCCCACCGCGACCGGTGCGGCCCCGCTGGGACAGTGGCTCGCGTCGGTGAAGGCCGACGCCGACTACGACATCGTGTTGTGTGTGTCGGAGGTTCCTCGCCGTCTCGGGTCGCGTCCGGTAATCGCCGAGACCCGTGACGGTACGACCGGCGCGCTGTACGTGCCTTCCTTCGGAACGCTGGCAGTTCGACGACGTGCCGTCTCGGCTGCACTGGCCGTGTTGCACGAGTTGATCGAAGCCGACGATTCGTCTCGACCACCGCGGAGGTACTTCAAGTCTCGCTGGGCTTCCAGTGACTCCGAGGAGGGCGACGAGGTGCTGCTGACGTCGAGCATCTTCGGTCGAATCAGGTTGGTGTCGGGGATGATTCGATGCAATCGTCCGTGGCGATTGGTTCCGACGTTGTCGAGCGCACTCGCTGCCGCGAGCGCCGCGTCCGCCTTCGGCGTGTTCTATGCCAGCATCTGGCAGATGGCAGCGTCGATGAGCCTCGGCCGACTGGCCATGATCGGGCTCACCGCAGTGATCGCCATGACCGTCTGGGTCATCTTTCCCAACGGCCTGTGGGAGAGGCGATCGTTCCGAAGTGCCACGATCGACCGCTGGATGTACAACGCAGCCACCGTCGGAACCGTTCTGACCGGCGCTCTCTGTATGTACGCGCTGTTGTTCGCCGTGGTGCTGGGCTCGGCGGCGGTCGTGATCTCACCGGAATTCCTGGCAATGCAGATCGGTCGTACCGCGACTCTGGGCGACTACTTTTCTCTCGCGTGGCTCGCTGCGTCGCTGGGCACGGTGGCCGGTGCAGTCGGGTCGTCGGTGGCAGATCGCGAGGACATTCTCGGTGCCACCTACGGTCATCGCGAGTTGATTCGTCGTCGGTCGGCCACCTCCTCGTCCTGAAAATCGCCACGTGGTTCGCGTTGTGAGCTAGAACAAGAAAAACTGGGTACGTTCGGGATATGCCATACCTGGATCGTGTTGACGGTGTATTCGTGCTCAACCTCGGCAATCGAGGTGTGGACGACAGCGAAAATCGCATGAGCCCCGACTGGGTTGCCGAGATCAATGCACTGCTCGACGAGGTGGAGTCCTCCTCCGGCCCGGCCGCCCTGGTCACGACGGCAACCGGCAAGTTCTTCTCCACCGGCGTGGATCTGTCGTGGGGTGCCGACAACCTCGATCAGATCAATCGGTTCATCGGCACCGTGCAGGAGATGCTGGTGCGCTTCCTGACGTTCCCGATGCAGACCGTCGCCGCTATGCAGGGTCACACCTACGGCGGTGCCGCGTTCTTCGTGATGGCACACGACCACCGCATCATGCGTTCCGATCGAGGCTTCCTGTGCTTCCCCGGCGTCAACATCGGTGCGACCTACAGCCCCGGAACCGTCGACATGGTGCGGGCGAGGTTGGTTCCGCACGCCTTTCACGAGGCGCTGACCACCGGACGCCGCTACGGCGGTGGCGACGCCATGGCGCTCGGTCTGGTCGACGCCGTCTCGACGCAGGAGCGTGTGCGCGACGACGCCATCGCCCGCGCAGCCGCGTTGGCCAGCACCCGCGGTGAGGTACTGGGCGAGATCAAACGCACCATGTACGCCGGTGAGGTCCGTTCCCTGCTGACGCCTGTCGCAGGCGTCGACGAAATGGAATGGGTCTCGAACTAGGCGGCGTTGTCAGTGCACCACCAGAACCGGGCATTCGGAGTGATGCACCAAGTTCTGGCTCACTGATCCCAATATCGCTGCGGTGAAACGATTTCGGCCGCGGCTTCCCACTACCAACACCTGGGACGTAGCGGAGATCGACCGAAGTTCGTGTGCCGCCGAGGCACCGACGGACACGGCCCGAACCGGCACCGTCGGATACTTGTCCCGGTAGGTGTCGACGTTGGCCTGCAACCACTTTCGTTCTGCCTCACGAAGGTGCTGCCAGTCGACCGAGGGACCGTAGTCGAGTTGATCGGTTTCGTGCACCGCGCCCACGTGGACGGCGAGCAGCTCCGCACCCAGGATGCTCGCCATCTCGAACGCTGCCGACAGTGCGCGCTTCGACGGCTCGGATCCATCGACCCCCACCGCGACAGGGGCCGGTTCGGCCCCGGAGTCGTCGCGACGCTCGTGCCATACCAGCACCGGACAGGTCGCGGCGTTGACGATTGCCGTCGTCGAGTACCCGAAGACGATGTCGCGCAACGGCCCCGACTCGCACGCGCCCACGACGAGCATCGCCGCGTCCGCGGAGAGTGCCTTCGCCATACGTGCAGCCGACAGCTCGGACACCTCCGATTTCACCGTCACCTGGGGATCGACTCCGTGCACTACGTCGACGGCGCGGGCGAGTACGCCTTCACCCTCCTGCCGCAGCCGAGTCGGGAAGTCGGTGGTGTTCAGCTCGGCGGCGACGGCCGCACTCCACTCGTCCTTCGGTGCACCGTGGACGAGGTGCACCGATGTCGATGCCGCCCGAGCGAAATGCGCCGCCCATTCGGCCACCCCCTTGTCCGTGGGCGAGCCGTCGACAACGACCGCGAGCGGTCCGTCGAATGTTGTTGCCGCGATCGTGTGGTCCATCGTTCCTCCGTTGGCCGAAGACGGTTTCTACGTCGTCTCCCACGATCGCTGCCCTGGCGACGCGCCACTAGGGCATTTGGCCACCGGTGTGCCGGGTATTTCGGGTCGAGGCCGCTAGGCCCCGGCAACCAGGGGCGCCACTTCGGTGCCGAGTAGCTCGATGCCGCGCAGCAGGTCGCTGTGTGCCAGCCGCGGATTGGTCATCTGCAACGACAGTCGATCCACTCCGCCCAGTTGTTCGCTCACTCGCTGAATCTTGTCGGCCACCGTCTTCGGATCTCCCATGAAGAACGCACCGTTTGGTCCGGCGGTGGCGTCGAATTGCTGCCGACTGGGCCGCGCGAATCCGCGCTCCCGAGAGATCTTGGTGAACATCTCGTTCCAGCCGGGGTAGATGGTGTCTGCTGCGGCCGTCGTGGTCTCGGCAACGAAGCCGAACACGTGCAGTCCCACCTTCAGCTGCTCCGGCGGATGGCCCGCCTGCGCTCCGGCGCGACGGTAGAGGTCGACGAGCGGGGCGAATTGTCGTGGTTCTCCGCCGATGATGGCGATCATCAGCGGGAGCCCCAGAAGCCCTGCGCGAGCGAAGGACTCGGGCGTCCCACCGACCCCGACCCAGATCGGCAACGGTTCCTGCAGCGGACGTGGGTAGATGCCCTGACGGTTCAGCGCCGGGCGGTGCCGACCGGACCAGGTCACCTCGACGTTGTCCCGGATCTGCAGCAAGAGGTCGAGCTTCTCGGCGAACAGCGAGTCGTAATCTGCCAGGTCGAGGCCGAACAGCGGGAACGATTCGGTGAAGGATCCGCGTCCCACGACGAGATCGATCCGGCCCTTGGAGATCAGATCGAGGGTGGCGAACTCCTGGAAGACCCGGACCGGATCGTCGGCGCTCAGCACTTTGACTGCGCTGCCGAGCCGGATGTTCTCGGTCCGCGCGGCTGCTGCGGCGAGAATGATCGACGGAGCCGAGTCGTAGTACTCGCTGCGGTGGTGCTCGCCGATACCGAACGAGTAGAGCCCGACCTGATCTGCGAGGGCGATCTCTTCCAGCAGGTGACCCATTCGCTCCTCGGGAGCGATCACCCGACCGTCGGTCGGGTCGGTCACGGAAGAGACGAAACTGTCTACGCCCAGATGCATGGTGGGGCCTTTCGGTTCGGGGTGGTCGACTCCAACAGCATCGGTGAAGATTCAATTATTCCGATGGGTGTCGAGCTGGCAGCTACTCGCCCCATCGTTTCAGCTCGTCCGCCGCGTAGTACATCTGCTGTGATGCGCCGAAACGAACGAGCAACTGCTGCTTGTCCTCGTAGAACCAGACCACGGTTCCGTACATACCTGCCATGGGCCCACTCAGCGGTGTGACTCCGTCGCCCACCTCGAATCCGTACATACGTGCACCGTACCGATCGAGGGTGCCGAAATCGGACGCCCAGCGTTCGGCTTACCGGCGTCCGCGTTTGCGTGCGCGACGCTCGTCGAGCTTCCGCTTGCCGTAGCCCCACGTGACGCGGCCCAGACCCTCGAAGAGTCGGCTGGAGAGACTTCTGCGGCCACTCATACGGCGGCCCCGTTTCCGATGACGGTCATTCTCGGTCCCTTTCTCTGAAGCAGTAGAACCCTGCGAATAGCCGGTGAAATGACCCGGCACGATCGATAAGTCGAATCGGAACGGAGCAAACACACATCAGTTTGACGTGACCTACATCACGTACGACGCCTGGAGCGTCGAGCTACGCCGGTGTGACGAGTCGATCCATCCACCCGATCAGCTCGGGGTAGGCAGCGACGTTCGCGGCCGTGTGGTCGACTGCGGGCACCCAACCGGTTCCGAAGTCGAACTCCCGGACGGTGATGTCGGTGGCGCCTGCGGCGCGCCAACGCTGCACCAGGATTCGGCTCTGCTCGATCTCGACGGAGGCGTCGTGAACGCCGTGCACGATCATCACGGGTGCGACGGGCGCGGTGAACCCGATGGTGTTCTCCTGCGTCATCGGACCCAGCACGGGCCCGGTCATGAGCGTTCCCAGGGAAGAGCCGTCAGCAGTGAGATCCTCGGATCGCAACGGTCCGTAGGTGAGAGCGTCGACCGTGCAGAAATCCTGCGCCGCATCGAGGGCTGCCCGTCCGCGATCGTTGAAGAGAGCCCGGATCTGTTCGGCCCGGTCGGAGTGAGCGCCGATCAGGCCCCCGATCGTGTACAGCATCGTCGCGGCGGACTCGGATCCGTCCTGGCCCTCGACGCGCAACACAGGATCGGTCGGTGCGGCACCGACGAATGCACCGACCACAGAGACGTCGGGCGCGTAGGTGGACGCGAGCTCTGCAGCAGCGGCCGACGCGACGCCGCCCGCCGAGTATCCGTAGAGCACGACAGGCGCGTCGGTCTCCCCTGCCGCAGCCCGTGCCGAGTCCAGCACGGCGCGGGCACTGGCGACCCGACCCAGAAACTCGTATTCGCCGGGGGTTCCCAGTCCCTGATAGTCCGTCGTGACCACCTGGTACCCCCGCGCCAGTAGTGGCAGCAGTGCCGGCATCGTGGTTGTCAGTCCCAGCTCCGAGGAGCCCGAGCAACGATCGGCAACCCCGTAACTGCCTGGCGCATAAGCGATCACGGGCCGGGGCCCGGGACCGGACCACGCACGCGTCGGCGTGACCAGCAGCCCCGACACAGCCACCGCACGATCGCGAGGATCGGCCGACCGGTACAGAATGCGCTCGGTGTGCGATCCCAGAACGTCGAGCTGTGGCACGGATTCTCGGCGCAGGATGGACCCGGGTGCGTATGCCCCCAGGCCTACGACGGGCTCACTGTAGAAATCGGCACCACCGGGAGCCGCCGAGGCGGGTGCGGCCGAGAGAGCGAGGCACCCGACAAGAACGGACAGGGCGAGGGTGACGAACGGCAGTCTCATCACGCGAGCAAGTATGCGGCCGCGAGCGCCAATCCGCATTCGCTGTTCCGCCGGGCCCGTGCGGTGGCCGCGTGCACGGATCGCCGTCACGATCATGCTGCTACTTTCCCTGCTTGATCCACGTCGGGACCAGGCTGCGAACCTGTGGCGCGCCGGCCAGCAACGGTGCCACTTCACGCTCGTACTCCCGATAGGCGGGATGCTGCAGAAACGAGAGCGCGTCCTCTGCGGTGCGATAGTGCTGAAAGGCCGTGATGCCGTTGGGATCGTCGACATCGAGACCGTAGTAGTAGGCGAGATGTCCGGGGTTGTGGAGCACGGCCGGCGCCATGTGCTTTTCCCACAGGGCTCGGACGGCGTCGCGTTGGTTCGGCAGGGTCTTGTGGGAGACGACGACGGTGACGCCGGGCGGAACGGCGGCTTCAGTTGTCATAGGTGTTTCCTCTCGACGGAACCATCGGTTGCGATGCCCGGCGATCATGCACCATGGGTCGGACATTCGACGGTGGCGCGTTGGTACCAGGAGTCGTATTTGTCCGGCCTGTAGTGTCGCCGATCATGATCGAGAGAGCTGTGGCGCTGGCAAAAACAGTGCGGTTCACCGTTGCGTGACACAGTGATGTGGTCTGCATGGCGACAGAACCGGACATCACTGCTGATCTCGCTGAGCACCATCGCGATCCTGATCGTGACAACCTTGACGGCTGGGTTGTACGTTCCACGCTATCCGCGAATCTCTTGGTCGTTCTTGCGAATGTGTTCGCGCTGGAACGATGTCGGGCCGTGCAGACCGGAGACCGCACTGACTTTGTCGACGCTGTCTGCGCTGCTTCTACCGTTGCTGCTCGGAATGTTCGTCGGAGTCCCTGCTTTTGCCCGTGAATTGGACGCACGCACCCACGTATTGGCTCTGACACAGTCCACCACTCGAATTCAGTGGTACCTCGCGCCCGTCATCGTTGTCTTCCTACCCATCTCGGCGGCCATGACATGTCTCGGCGTGGCGCTGCATTGGGCCACGGGCCTGTCTCGGGATTCCTCGAGCGCTGATTACAGACCGTCCGTCAGTTTCTCGTGGTTCGATTTCCCTCACTTCGAAACAGCAGGCGTCGTCCTCGGCGCTTACACCCTGCTGATGCTGCTCGTCGGCAGCACTCTGGCGCTGACGTTCCGCAGCGGAGTCATGTCCATGCTGGGTACCCTTTTCATCTTCCTGTTCGTCGTTCCGGTGGCGTTCACATGGATCGCGCGCGAGCACTACGGATCGCCCACAGTCGAAAGCCAGCCGATCAACGGCCTGTATCGCGAATCGGAATATCCCCCGAACCCGTACTACACCACCGATGGAACGTGGGTCGTCGACGCCGGGTACGTCGACAGCAGCGGCGCGGCCGTCAGACCAGAAACAGCTCGTTGCGCGCAGCCGTACCCGGACGACTACGGGAGTCCACGTACCGGGGAGACGAACGAAGAGCGTTTGGAGCGCACTCGACTCGAAACTCTGGACCGCGCGGCACGATTCGACGACTGCCTAAGCAGCCAAGGCGTCGACCGCTTCGACATCCGGTACTACACCGAAGACAAGTTCTGGCATTTCCAAGCCATCGAAACCGGCCTCATGCTCACATTCGGTCTCGTTGCAAGTGGGGTGGGAATCCTTGGGGTCCGGCGACTCACCTGAGAAAGACCGTCGACAGCTGGAGACGAACATCGACTCGTGCAACAGATGAAAAATGTCTGCGAGGGGTTCTCGGCGAGCGTACAAAATACCGACCCCGATGCCACAGTGGTCGAAGCAAGAAGGGAATCCATGAATACAGCGCGTCCGCGATCCTCGACATCTGTCTGGTCGACTGCGGCTGTGATTATTGTGATCGTGGCAGTCGGCGTCGTCGTGGCAGGACTGCTGCACAACCCTCAGCCCGATGCTTTAACGATCCCCGGGTGCGACGAGGTTACACAGCCCGAGGACTTGCACCGAGTCAATTTCGCCTACGTCCCGAACGAGTCCTACGACGATCCGGATTTCCCGTGGTTCTCGCGAGCCAAGGCGGCCGCGATGTCCAATGCACTGGCCGGAGCGCTACCCAGGGGTTCCACCGTAGAACCCGATTAGATGGGGCCGAGCTTGGTGTTCGGACCGATCAGTAGTTCCCCGGGGGGAGGCATCGCCGGCGGGGACACCAGTGCGAGTGGAGTCCTGTCGATCGGCAGCGTCGAGGGTGGCCTGACGGTGACTGTGAGCAAGTCCGATCAGCCCCCAGGCCCGTGTTTCGCCGGCTACGTCGACGAGCGACGCACCCTGGCCGACGGAATCGTCGTCGATATTTCGGATGGCGAGACGAACAGACGCGTTCAGGCCTTTGTGCCGGACGGCAGTCGGATCGATGCGTCCTCGGCTGGATTGCTCACGGTCGAACAATTGATCGGAATCGTGATTGCACCGGGTCTGAGGGTGAGCGTTCCAGTGCCCTCCTGATCGGTATCGAAAACGATCACCGGTGTAGTGGACGCCGCGAGGTGAGCTCGTTTCGAGTGCGGATCCGTGCGCTAGACGCGCTCCACCGGCCTGCGACCGTCAGACATCGTCCACTCCGCCGGACGCGTGTCGACCAGTGTCCAGCCGGTGCGTTCGTACAGTTCGATCGCGTTGCTGGAGCGCTCGATGACGTCGAGCATCGATGCACCTCCAATTCGCACCTGCCGCAACAGCGAATCTCCGACGAGTGAGCCCCGGTGTCCCGGTCGCACGCCGAGCTGTCGCTACCCGACGCTTTTCTCCCTGGGTCGCGAAGCGGATGTGGATTTCTCAGAGGAGAGCGAGCGACGGGTAGTGCTTCACTGCGACGTCCAACGTGTCGCCACTGAAGACCGTCTCGTACATCTGCTCGAACGGTAGCTTCGCTGCGCTCACCGCGTGAAAGACGCGCTCTCCGAGCGTACTTCGGTCACCTCGCCCGCGTACGGCAATGTTGATATCGAACAGACGTTGCCCGGGGCGACGCCGACGCCCAGAACTGGAGTGGATCTCGTCGAATTGGCCTGCACGCTCCGAGGTCAAGTTGGTCCGCGTCTCGTAGCGTCCCACCTCGTCGAGCACGGGTACCGCCGCAGATTCCACAGCAGCTGCAAACGACCGGGATTCGGAATCCGTTGCGTAGAACTGAAAACCGAACTCGACGATGATCGACTCGTCGAACAGCTCTGGTGGATCGGGCGGTAACTCGGACACGCTGGCCGCATGTACATCCGATCCTCCGGCGCGACCGAGATTCCCGTCTGCGCTCTCGACCAGACACAACATTGCGTGTCCGAACAACGCCGCCAACCGCGCTTGGCGGGCAAAGACATCCAACAGGGTTACCGCAGTGTGTCGATCGAGGTTCACCAGAGAATCGAAGTCGGTAATCGCCAAGACTGTTCCACGACAGTTCGGGTCGCTCCCATACTGATAGCTGGCCACGTCGCTGAGCACGTCGTTGAAAGTGTCCAAGCCCTGGCCGTAGTCGTCGGGAAACGACATGCTCGCTGCAAATGCCGAGTACATCTGGGATACGGCGCTCCACGATTTGGCGTCGAACGAATGGATCAGATAATTCAGGTCGGACAAATGTCCGGTAGCCGTATCGAGGCTGAATCGATCCTTGTAGCGATGAACGGCGCCGTTCTGAAGTAACTTCCAATCGAAGCCTTGTTGCTGTGCCACGAACAGTTCGTGATCGGTTGGGTCGAACGTGACTGCACGACTGGATGTTTCGAGAGATTTCGTACGCATTGACAGCATGATGTGCGCGAGGTCTTCGAAACTGAGGTCGTCACGGCTGAAGACGATGTATTTCCATCCGCCGTCGATCCACTCGTACCTTGTGTGCCTGCGTTCGAGGTCGGCGATGGTGATGTCCACATTGCCACCCGTCGGGCCCACGGCCGGAACCCGCGCGAAGTATGGGTTGTTCTCGACAGGGAGATGCATGACGATCGAACCGCTCTCGAGATCACCCCCTACAACATCGACATTCATCCGACCCGGCCACCACCGCGGCAATGGCGGACGCAAGTCACGCAGCGCACGCTTGTAGTTGCTGTTGGCGGGCTGATCCTGCCATGGGGGCATGGGCATGATGTGAGCATCTCATGAGACACGAACAACCAAAACGGTTTCCGGCCATCCCGAGAACACCGCAACGATGCTCCGGACGCCCGACCGATTGACGTTACGTGGCGGTACCGATCGACAGTAACGCCTCCAACTGTGCTGCCCAGTAGACGAATTCACAATTAGGATTGTCTGGAACAGTGATTCATGAGACCGTGCGGTATGCGATCGTACGAGGACTACATGTTCATCCCTGCCCAGTACGAAGGCTGGATCGGAAACGGGTACGTCTCGACAATAGTTTGCGCAGCGTCGTCGTCGGACGTCATCCAGGCACTTCAAGCCGACGACAGTGAACGCGTCACGGCATCGGG